>JAUPKS010000039.1 GCA_030837315.1 Planctomycetota bacterium | reverse complement strand
GTTGCAAAAGGTGCAGATCTCATCGCAAAGCGTATCAAAGAGATTGCAAAAAAAAATAAGATACCTTTAGTGGAAGATAAATCACTTGCACAAACACTTTATAAAACCGTTGAAATTGGAAGAGAAATACCACAAAAATTGTACCATGCGGTTGCAAAAGTTTTGTCCTATGTATATCAACTGAAAAAAGGAAATACAAGGATATAAATTAGAAAGAGACAGTGTTATGAAGATTAAATGCGGCATCAGATAAGGAAAATTATTGATGAAAAATCATGATGGTGATTTAATTTCAAAAGGTGAAATTGCGCTGATCGTTGGGGTAATAGGTATTTTCGTTGTGCTCATTATACCGATTCCGCCAATTTTACTTGATTTGCTTGTTACCGTAAACATCTCTGTAACCCTTTTGTTATTATTAGTTACTCTGCATGCAAAGGGGCCACTAGATTTATCCACATTTCCTTCCATATTGCTTTTTTTAACACTGTTCCGATTGTCACTCAACGTGGCGGCCACCAGACAGATTTTGTTACAGGGATACGGTGGCCAGGTGATCGCATCGTTTGGTGAGTTTGTTGTGGGTGGTAATATTATTGTAGGAATGGTAGTCTTTTTAATTATTATTGTTATTCAATTTATTGTTATAACAAAAGGTGCAACGAGAATTTCTGAGGTTGCTGCCCGGTTTACACTCGACGCTATGCCTGGGAAGCAAATGAGTATTGATGCGGATTTAAATACTGGTCTCATTACAGAGGAACAAGCTCGAACTCGACGTGAATTGATTTCAAAAGAGGCAGAATTTCATGGGGCTATGGACGGCGCTAGTAAATTTGTAAGCGGAGATGCTATTGCTGGTATCATTATTGTGTTAATTAATATTGTAGGTGGAATTGTTATGGGCATGCGCCAAGGGATGTCTGCAACTGATGCACTCCAGCATTACGCGATTTTAACAGTGGGTGACGGACTTGTATCACAAATTCCATCTTTTATTATTGCTACTGCTTCAGCCATCATTATTACTAAAACATCGTCAAGTGAGAATCTTGGCAAGGATTTGTCCGGACAAATGTTGAATCAGCCCAATGCAGTGGCTTTGGCAGGAGGAATTCTTGCCATATTCAGCATAATTCAAGGCTTGCCTAAATTGCCATTTATGATTCTCGCAGGCTTTTTTGGGATTTTGTTTTTTCTGCTTAAAAGATCAAGCAAAAAATTGGCAGTGGAAGAAATGGAACAAAGAGAGACAAAAAAGAACGCACATGAACCACAATCTGAAGAAGGAGTAGAAAAGTTGTTTCATGTAGACCGCATGGGGATTGAAGTGGGGTATAAAATAGTGCCTTTGGTCGATCCACAAAAGAATGGGGGCATTCTGGAGAGAATTAATGCATTGCGAAGGCAGATGGCACGAGATATGGGTATGATTGTTCCTCCAATCAGAGTCCGGGACAATTTGCAATTGGGAGCAAATCAATACGTAATCAAAATACGGGGGCAGGATGTTGCAAAGGGAGATATATTTTCGGATTGCTATCTCGCTATAGATTCAGGCACAACTACGAAATCGGTTGAAGGAACGAAAACATTCGATCCAGCTTATGGTTTACCTGCCTTGTGGATATCCGGAGCAGGAAAAGAGGATGCGGAGGCTTCAGGTTATACAATTGTTGATCCGGTATCTGTTATGATTACACATCTTACAGAGATTATAAAGAATCATGCATACGAAATTCTGTGTCGTGAAGATGTGCAGAAGCTTATTGAGAATTTAAAGAAAGAATCGCCGACAATTGTTGATGAACTAACACCCGGCATAATGCCTCTCGGTAATGTACAAGAGGTACTGAAGAATTTATTGAAAGAGCACGTGCCGATTCGTGATATGGCAACTATACTTGAAACAATTGCAGATCATGTTCCAACGACTAAGGATACTGAGTTGTTGACAGAGTATGTGAGACAAAGACTTTCCAGGACAATTTGCCAGAGATACCAGAATGGTGAAGGTAAAATAGGCGTTGTCTCTTTTGATCCTCAACTTGAGCAGTCTATCGCAAATGCGATTCATAAAACAGAACGGGGAAATGTTTTGGCTTTGGAGCCAAATATGGCACAAAAATTGATAGATAGATTAATAGAGGTTATAAAGGGTTCTTTAGCCTCTGGCTATGAGGTCGTTCTGTTAACTTCTTCTAACGTAAGAAGTCACGTCCGCCGACTCATTGAAAATGCTTTACCTCAGGTAGCAGTATTATCGTATAAAGAAATCTCATCGGGTGTTAAGATCGATTCAGTTGGGATAGTTAAACTGTAAGTAAAATAAAATAATTATATGTTGTTACCAGCATGAAATATATTTTAGAAAATCTTGCATGGATAGGGTTTATAGCAATATTTTCCTGAATAGGAAAATATAGGCATATACGGCTCGATTCAAACGCGGTAAGACATTGTTGGAGATAGATACAAAATGGCGGCAGGATTTTCTAAAGTAAGGACGATTGCTGTAACTAGCGGCAAAGGTGGTGTAGGAAAAACGAATATTGCCACAAATCTGGCAATGATCTTTCGAAGATACAAAAAGAGGGTTTTATTAGTAGATCTCGATTTAGGGCTTGCAAATATTGATGTGTTACTCGGTTTTCATGCCGAGTACACTTTATATGACGTTATTGTTGGCCGCAAAAAAGTGAAAGACATTATTCTTCATGGACCAGATGGAATTATGATCGTGCCCGCTAGTTCAGGTATTGAGGAACTTACTCATTTAAATGAAATACAAAAAGAACAGCTTTTAAAGGGCTTTAGCGGCTTGGATGAAGAAGTAGATATTGTTATTGCAGATACAGGTGCTGGAATATCGTCGAATGTGTTGAGTTTTGTACTTGCATCAAATGAGATATTGTTAGTAACAACGCCTGAACCCACGGCTATAACAGATGCGTATGCCATGATTAAAGTCCTTTCTAAAAGGAGGAAAGATTTAAATATAAAACTTCTTGTTAATCTCTCCTGTAGTAGAGAAGAAGCCGAGTTGACTATGAATAAAATTACATCAGTAACCCGTCGTTTTTTGGATGTAAATGTAGGATATTTGGGATATCTCTTACAGGATCCGAACGTGCCCCTTGCCGCGCGGCTTCAAAAGTCCTTTGTAAAAGAATATCCCAATACAATTGCAACCAGTTGTCTGAGTAATATTGCTTCTTCATTTTTAAAAAATGATGATGGAACGCTAGCTTTAGGAATTGAGGGTTATTTAAGAAGAATTGTTGATGAAAGATGTTCAGGCACTGTAAATTGAAATGCTCGACTCTTTAGTCACTCATATTTACGGAACGGAGGTATTTAAGATGGAGAATCTTTTGGCTAATGCACGTATATACCTCATGGTGATAGTGTTTTTTTCTTCTTGTATTCTGGGGCTAATGTCTGATGTCTCCCTTCCGATGCTGGCTATGCGAAGTATTGTAATTGTAAGTATCGTTGGTGTTTTAAGCCATTTATTCATTAAGTATATTGTGGGTGTGGCAAAGACAGTTTCACCAGAAGAATCAAGTCAAACTCATCAGACTGTCCATCAGGAAATTGATCATGGAATCGATCGAAACGATAAATAAAGTTTTTTATGTAAAGGAAATAAAATGGGTACATCAAATAGGGTTAAGTCAAGTTATACAAGTGAAAATATAAAGAAGCGCGACAAGTTGATTACCGATAACCTTTCATTGGTTAAGTATGTTGTGGGTAAAATTATGGTGTATTTGCCTTCGTTTGTGGACAAGGAAGACCTCATAGAATATGGCATCATTGGTCTGATAGAAGCGGCCGAGAAGTATGATCCGAAGAATAATACAAAGTTTGGGACATATGCCATTTCGCGTATTCGCGGAGCAATTTTAGATTATTTGCGATCGCAGGATTGGTTGCCACGTTCCATGCGAGATAAGGCAACGATAATGAGAAATGCATACAGTTCATTGGAACAAAAGCTGAATAGGCCACCTCGTTCGGAAGAGATTGCCGCTGTGCTAAAAATAAACCCAGCTGAATGGGAAAAATTAGTGACAGATATTAGCTCGGGCGCGTTCATTTCATTGGAGGAGTTCTATAAAAAATCAGATAATACAATAGAAGGAAATAAACGTCAGGAAATCAAAGACCCCAATCTTCAAGATCCTTTAAGTTATTTGGAAACTAAAGAAGAAAAAGTTTTATTGGCAAATACTATTGCAGAACTGCCTAAAAGGGAAAGATTGGTAATTACATTATATTACTATGAGGATCTTATGTTAAGGGAAATAAGCGAATTAATGGGCATCTCAGAATCAAGAGTATCGCAACTGCACCATAGGGCTTTGTTCTTACTGCGAGTCAAAATGAGTAAGATATTACTGAATACTTGTCAAATACGCTAAAATGTTATAAAAGGGGGTATATCATAGAAGATATTGAGCGGATACAAGGGGAGCAGCCATTTAGATGTGCTTCTGTGAAGCAGGTTGTTAATGAGAGGAAACAAGGGAGTTCTATTAACTTTAGTAAAAACAAAAAGGAGAAGAAAGGCTACGATAAGCAAGAGAAACGGGTTGTTCACACAAACCAAGGAACACCAAAGGGCGAACAAGAAACGGAACAACACGAGCACAGTAAAACGCACGCAAGAGAAAATCAATATGGGAATATAATTGATATGGAGGCATAAATAAAGAATGAATATATCAGATAATTATATGCCAGTAATATTGGACACGATTCTGGCTGATACAATAGTAGGATGTGATCTTTATATACAAAATTTTGTAAATGGTGAAATAAGATATATATTGTATTGTAATGGAACGAACACGATTAGATCAGAAAAAATTGAAGAGTTACAGAAGCATAAAATAGAAATGTTGTTTATACATAAGGAAGATCAAAATAAATATTTAAAGTATGTAGAATCCAGCCTCAAAAACATTATTAGGGATAATAGAATAAATATTATAGAAAAAGCACAGGTGGTGTATCAAGTCGCTAAAAATATTATGCTAGATGTTTTTAATGATCCTCGTTCGGGTATACATGTGTATCGCGCTAAGAATTTGATAGAAGCTACTATAGATATGATCATTACTAATAAAAATGCCTCATTAGCAATAATAAATATACTTTCATTTGATTACTACACTTATTCGCACTCGGTGAATGTAGCTATATTAGGTTTATTATTTTCGAAATATTTAGGGATTAAATTCGAAGAATTAAATGTGCTTGGAACTGGATTGTTGTTCCACGATATCGGTAAAACCCAAATTGAATCTGAAATAATTAATAAAAAGGAAAAGCTGAACGAAAAAGAATTTACAAGGATTAAAATGCATGTCGAATTAGGTGCCAATATACTTACGAAGGTAAGAGATATTGATGACGTATCTCTTTTCCCTGTGAGACAACATCATGAAAAGTGTAACGGAAAGGGCTATCCTAATAGATTGCAGGGTGATGATATCCATAAATTCGGTAAGATTGCAAGCATTATTGATGTATATGATGCCTTAACGACTAGAAGGTCTTATGCTGATGCCAAAAAACCATTTTCAGCATTAAATATTATGAAGAATGAGATGGAAGGTAGTTTTGACGACGAACTATTTACAAAATTTATATTGTTTCTCGGTCAACGAAGTGAAAAATAATATTGAACTCTCTATTACTTCCTTTTTAGGATCGAATTCCAAATTTCTCCCAGACCTTGTAATTAAACAATCAAGTCCAATGTAAAAAGATTGGATCCAGCCTATTCCTCTATCATCATGTAATGCATGGACAATCAACTGCGCGTGCGAGTTAAGTATATAGTATCCAGAGATGTCTTAAATTCTTTCGATTTTGGTATCTCTGCTAAAACGTACAAAAATTCAAATAGAAATGGTAGTGCATATTTTGCCCCATTATTGGAAAAATTTACATACCAGATGCGTGTTGTTTAATAATTTAACTCTCCAATATACTCCCAAATGAGGTATTGTAAAAATATAACTTATTATTATGCACATAGTTAGTGCTTGGTTTGTCAATAAGTTGTTTTAAAGTTGGTTTGGCATTTCTGTTGCTTAGGTTATATTGAAGACTAAAAATAGTTTTCTCTATATTAGTTATCTTGTGAGGAAAATCTATATGACGTTGGGTGTATTGAACAAATCAGTTCGGGAAGACATGCAGGTAGTTCAGGATACGTTACACGATATTAAATGTCTTACTAAATTATATCACCTATTGCATAATACTTGTGGTACAAATGTAATGAGGGATGATCTCAATGATAGTTCCGAAGAGTTAAATCTGAGGGAAATTGGACATGCCCTAATCTCAGTGCTTGATCTTGAGAAATTATTTCCACTCGTTAATAATCTTACGGTTAATGGGACCGGTAGTTTGACGGGGATTGTTGCATTAATTATTGGAGATGAAGTCCATATCAAGGCTTCTATGGGTCAACCAAGCTTTGTGGTGAAAAACGTACCATTTAAAATTGGTGAAGATCCAATTGGGTGGGTGGCAAAAAACGGTGAATCAATTGTAGTCAGTGATATCGATAAGGACAAACGTTTTAATAAACAACAATTTAGATTGTATTTTGGGAAAACGTTACTTTGTGTTCCCATAAAAGCACAGGATAGAATTATTGGTGTAATAATTGTAAATAAAAGATTGGGAGAAATTTATACTCACAATGACGTTCAATTTTTAGAAACGATTGCTTCGTATATCTCTGTTGCTATAAAAGATTCAGATCTGTATGCCAAATTAAAAAGTTCTAACAAGATAGACCAACTTGCAATTGATTATTATGATAAAAATAATAAATATTTGCCTGTAACATTAAGAAGCATAAAGACAGGCGCATTTTCGGAATGCGATTTATATTTGCAAACTGTTGTAAATGATGAATTTAAATATTTGTTGTATTGTAAGGGTAGTAGATTATTTGGCGACGAAAGGAAAGAATCCTTTATTAAAAAAAATATCAATAAGATTTATGTTGCAAAAAATGGAAAAGCACAATACTTGAGATACATGGAAGCGAACCTGGAACAGATTGTTAATGATGAAATGACTGCAATGCATGAAAAGGTCCAGATTGTTTATGAGGTTGCAACAAATATGTTGATTGATACTTTAAAGGGCTCCAACATCTCTGTTACCGTTGAAAGAGGGAGGGATTGGGCGACTGTCGTTGTGGACTTTATGCTGCGAGATAAAGAGGTTTATTCACATCTGATGAAAGTGTTGGCGTATGATGGAAACGTCCTTAGCCATTCTGTAAATACAGCAGTAATGGGTCTACTGTTTGGATATTATTTGGGTATTTCTGCCAGTGAGCTTTTATCTCTGGGAACCGGTTTATTATTTCATGATATTGGTAAAATAAGGATAGACGAACATACGATAAAAAAAGATTATAAAAAGTTGACAAAAGAAGAAAGAGAACTGCTCCGGAAACATCCAGACATGGGTTTTGTCCTCTTGGTTAATAGTGGCAATGTAGCCAGGGAAGCATGTCTAATCGCTAAACAACACCATGAACAATATAACGGCAAAGGGTACCCAGAAGGCTTGAAAGGAGAAGAAATTCATTATTACAGTCGTATAACCAGTATTTTAGATGAGTTTGAAACGGGGTTGTCAAAGGCCACGGATAACGATGTAAACTCTGCATTTCGAGTATTACAAATAATGGTGGAAAGAATGGAGGGGAATTTTGATAAAGAGATATTGAAGAAATTTATTGATTTTATGCGATTCAGTACGATTGAAGAATTGAGTGTAGTCGAACATAATGATATAAGTGAATCGGTAAGGTAGAAAATAAAGAATAACAGCAGACGCCAAGTTGTTTATTTTATCTGACCTTACAACCCCTCCAAAAGTTTGTAGTTAAAAGGGACGTGAAATGGAGCGTTAAATATGCGGGCTAGAGATATGGTAATTACATAAAGGGATTGTTGGATAACGGACAAAGTCCCCAAGCCACAGTTTTTAGTAATTAAATTCAAGAATATTATTTTAAATAAATTGTTAGTAAGGAGGTCTAAGTATGGGTACAAGAATAAATACCAACATTAGTGCGTTGAATGCCCTTAAGTCGTTAAATGATATCGGTACTAGGATGTCTACGGCACAATTACGGTTGTCTACGGGTAAGCGGATCAATGCTGCTGCTGACGATGCAGCTGGTTACTCTATTGCCAAAAAGTTTAATGCCCGTGCGGAAGGCCTTGGTCAGGCGCTAAACAATATCGGATCGGCAAAAAATCTGGTATCAGTTGCAGAAGGTCATTTGAATACTATTGTTGATATTCTGACTCAAATGAAGACAAAGGCAACTCAGGCGGCCGACGATTCCCTTGGTACATCAGAGCGTACCGCCATCAAAGCCGAACTTGCTGCGTTGGCTACACAAATTAACCTTGAGGTCACGCAGGCCACATGGAATTCTAAATCTTTATTTAACGGTACCGGTTCGAGTAACGCTACTGCCGGTAATGTACTGTTTAAATTCCAGATTGGTGGGGGAAATAGTTCTACAAATGATATATTGCAGTTTAACTTACTAAAAACGGGTAACGTTAGCTTGGAGAGTGGTAATACTGGGTTTAAGACAAACCAATTGAGACTTGATGCTTCAAGTGGTGGCACGCGTCTCAGTGGCAATACCCTTGCAGGTTCATTACTTGGGTCGTCAGCATCTGCCCAATCACTAATGGGGAGGATAGATAGCGCTATTTCTGATGTATCAGAGGCATTGAGTTATATTGGTTCTGTTGTAAATAGACTGACCTATCAGGAAACAAGCTTGACCCTGGCAAAGATAAATACCGAATCAGCGAAGAGCCGAATTGAGGATGCAGATATGGCATATGAACAGTTAGAGGCAACAAAACTGCAAATATTGCAACAGACAGCCAGTGCGATGCTTGCCCAAGCAAATACCGGACCTCAAGCCCTACTTAGTCTATTTAAATAATCAACTTTTACTTATGATGAATAACACAAATGCCATTTAATCCCCCCTCGGAAAAAGGGGGATTAAATGGGATAGGTATTTTGTTTATATTCATTCATGTATGCAGCCGGATTAAATTTGCTCACATAATAATATGATTCAACTTTCTGCATGTCTTATTGTCAAAAACGAAGCAACCCTTCTCCCTCGTTGTCTTGAAAGTATCCGCTCTTTCGTAGATGAAATTATTGTCGTTGATACGGGTTCAAACGATAAGACGGTTGAAATTGCTCACAGCTATGGTGCTCAAATATATCACTTTGCGTGGGTTGATGACTTTTCAGCTGCACGCAACGAATCGCTACAACATGCTAAAGGTGAGTGGATTCTTTATATTGATGCTGATGAGGCAATTGACGCCGTGAATGCTGCTAAGATACGCGAGATAATTACCAGAAAAGATATTATGGCTGTGACCATACGTCAGTGCATCCCTCAACCTGCAGATAACATTGCTGTTGCATTTTACACTGAATATTGTCGGCTCTTTCGTTTTCATCCACAGATACGCTTTGAAGGGGTGGTACATGAACAGATTCTTCCTGCTATTGAGCGACTTGGTGGCAGGGTATTACGCACAGACATTGTGCTTCATCATTGGGCTTATGCTGCCAATGAAGAAAAAAAACAGCGCCGAGCTGAACGAAACCTTCGCTATCTATTGGATGAATTAAAGAAAATGCAGGGTGATCCATTTATATACTTTAATTTAGGGATGACCTATAAAGAACTAGGACAGAGAGACGCCGCGGTTCGTTTCTTTCATTGTGCATTAGAGAAGGACGATGGCCGTATAAAGCGCGAACTGATAGCTTACACACATCTAAACCTTTCTAAACTCTATCTGGAATCAGGGGATTATGTAAGGGCTGCATATCATGCACGGATAGTTGCTATTTTAGATACAGCCAATCCTTTGTCTGCCTACATACTTGCAACATTGGCCGTGACTAACAAACAGTATAACGAGGCTGTCTTTTATCTAGAGACGGCAATTCGAATCGCCAAAGATGTAACGGGTGTATATCCGAATGTAGAATTAAATTTGTCTCGTATCTATTTGGAGTTGGGTAGCTGTCGTAGTGCGACTGGCGATTATCTTGGTGCAGAATTAGACTTTAGTCGTGCCATAGAATTTAATTCTTCTGCTGCATTACCATATTTGTTACGGGGAAATTGCTGCTTTATGCGTGGAGACCGCGGAAGAGCCAGAGAGATGTTTGAGCGCGCACTGACTATCGACCCTTCGCTAATGGGTGCCAGACACGGTCTTGTCTTATGTCGTACTGACGAATGAGGAAGATAAATATTAGCATGAGAAACCCGAACATTTATTCCCTTTGATTAAGGTTGTAAAGGATCGAAGAATAAAGGTGAGCATTGAAAAATATCTTCATCAGGGTATTAATCTGGCTGGACAAGGGATGTTACGTCAGGCTTTGTTGATTTTCGAAAAGATTCTTGATTCCCATTCTGAAGAGCCTCGTGCACTTTTTAATGCTGCAGTTGTGTTCGACTTGCTCGGACAACGAAACCATGCATTAGATTTATTACATCGCAGTATGAATGCTGACCCCTTTTTTGCAAATCCCCATTATTATCTGGGTCGATTGCACCTGCAAAATGGGTGCTATGATAAAGCCTATCAGGCATTTCGTGACACAATTGCCCGTGATGTAGAATTCACTGCTGCTTACGAGGGAATACAGGTCGCATTATCTTCAATGGATCACTCTGTAGTGGCAGACAAGGCAGATATTATGTTTTATACTGGCGGTCATCCTTTTCATGGCAGGACAATGGATGAAAGAGGACTTGGAGGAAGTGAAAGTGCTCTCATTTATATGGCGCGTGCCTTGGCTGCAAATGGGACTAGTGTTCGCGTCTTTTGTAATTGTGACAGAC
>JAUPKS010000309.1 GCA_030837315.1 Planctomycetota bacterium | reverse complement strand
TGTGAAGGTACTTGTGGAGTTGCTGACGGCGGTGGCAATGGATGAGGGTCTGAGATTCGCAATTCGAGAAGGTGGAAAGACCGTTGGTGCTGGGGTAGTTACAAAAATTATTGAATAAAAATAATTTTTGTATTGACTTTGATTAAGAGTGTGATAAGATAAACCGTTTTTACGGTTCGGTTTAGATGTTTTATTTATTGGAGTGTTATGGTGTTGGATCAGAAAATAAGAATTCGAATGGAGGCTTACGATCATCGGATATTGGATCAGTCTGCTATCGAGGTTGTAGAAACGGCAAAACGTACAGGAGCAAAGGTGTTTGGCCCTGTTCCTTTGCCTACGCGGATTGAAAGATATACAGTGCTCAGGTCGCCACATGTTGATAAAAAAGCTAGAGAGCAGTTTGAGATGAGAACCCATAAGAGGTTGATTGATATTTTTGAGCCTACAGCGAAAACCATGGATGCGCTGAATAGGATAAATATGCCTGCAGGTATAGAGATTAAAATAAAAGCTTAAATTTGAGTGTTCGAATTTTATCAGGTTGAGGTAGGAGTGAGATGTTAAACAGCTTTCTTGGAAAAAAAATTGGAATGACACAGATATATTCAGAAAATGGGAAATTGCTTCCGGTGACGTTGATTCAGGCAGGCCCGTGTAGTGTGATGCAGATAAAAACTATTGAAAATGATGGTTATTCCTCGGTTCAGCTGGGATTTGATGATAAGAAAATGAAGAATGCTATAAAAGCTGAAATTGGACATGCTGGCAAGGCATCTTTGGTACCAAAAAGATTTGTACGGGAAGTGAAGCCAGAGTCCGGTTCTGATGTAAAATTGGGACAAAATATTACTATAGACATATTTAGTGATGTCAAAATAATAAATGTAATTGGAGTAACAAAAGGGAAGGGCTATGCAGGGGTAATGAAGAGGTGGAATTTTAAAGGCGGTCTTAATACGCACGGTTCTACGCGACATAGGCGGCCTGGCTCTATCGGTTCTAACACCGACCCTGGGCGTGTAATTCGCGGAAAGAAGATGGCTGGGAGATTGGGTGGAGAGCGTGTGACAATAAAAAATATTGATGTAGTTAAAATAGATGGGGCTAGGAATTTGTTGTTTGTTCGAGGAGCTGTTCCTGGCTGTAAGGGTAGTTATCTAATACTAAATAAAGTTAGTGCTAAATAAAGATAGGTAAAAACTATGGATATGCCGGTATACAACAAAGAAGGAGAAAAGATAGATAGTGTGCAGTTGGACGGAGAGAAGTTTGGTGGTCCAATTCGTACAACATTGTTGCGAGATGCTATACTTATGTATGAAGCAAATAAAAGACAGGGGACGGCATGTACTAAAACAAAGGCTGAGGTTGCCGGAGGTGGGAAAAAGCCTTGGACGCAAAAGCATACAGGGCGGGCTAGGGCTGGTAGTATTCGCTCTCCTCTTTGGAAAGGCGGGGGAGTTTCTTTTGGCCCGAAACCGCGAGATTATGCTTATCTGATCCCCAAAAAAGCAAAAAAAATGGCTTTATATTCGGCGTTAGCAACAAGGCTTCGTGATGGTGAATTAGTTATAGTTGATGATTTAAATTTTGAGGCTCCAAAGACCAAGCAGATGATAACAATATTAAAAGCGCTTGGGATAACTAGTGGGAGTTGTCTGATAATTCTACCGAAAGCTGATGAAGTAGTTTGGAAGTCTGCCAGGAATATACCTTATGTAAAAGTAGCAACTTGCGCAGGGTTGAATGCTTATGAAATTCTTAAGCCAAAAAGAATACTGCTAACAAGAGAAGCATTGAGTAATATAAGATAGGAGTTCAGCTTTATGAATAGATATGATGTTATTAAGAAACCTTTAAGGACAGAGAAGAGCGTTGCGGATGGAGAATCGACCAATGCTTACCATTTTGAAGTTGATTTGAGATCGAATAAAATACAGATCAAGGAGGCTATTGAGAATTTCTTTGATGTAAAGGTCAAAGATGTCAGGACGCTGATCAGGAAAGGAAAGAGGAAAAGGGTTAGGTTGAAGTCAGGCAAAACTAAGGATTGGAAAAAAGCTATTATTACTCTAAAAGAAGGAAGCACTATTGACCTTGGATATTAATAAATGTGCAAACAAGAGGAAGAGGAATAGAAATTCATGGGTATTATTTACTATAAGCCAGTAACGGCAGGAAGAAGATTTGCAAGTGTATCTGACTTTTCTGAGATTACTACGTCGAAGCCGGAAAAATCACTATTGGAACCACTGCGAAAGACTGGTGGTAGAAACACTGAAGGCAAAATAACGGCTGAGCATATAGGTGGTGGAAGTAGGCGGCATTATAGAATTATCGATTTCAAACGTAAGAAAGATAACGTTCCAGCTAAAATTGCAACTATCGAATATGACCCTAATCGGTCTGCACGTATAGCTCTCTTGCATTATGCAGATGGTGAAAAAAGATATATTCTTTCTCCGGATAATGTACGAGTTGGTCAAATAGTAATGTCTGGAGATAAGGTTGAACCTGAAATCGGTAATTGTATGCAGCTCAAAAATATTCCGCTGGGTCTGGAGATACATAATATTGAATTGCGTGTCGGGCAGGGAGGTCAGTTGGTTCGTTCTGCAGGTGGAACGGCAAAATTGATGGCCAAAGAGGGGAATTATGCTCACATTGTTCTTCCTTCCGGTGAGGTAAGAAAAGTATTTTACGGATGCAGAGCAACTATTGGAAAACTCGGGAATTCTGATCATGTTAATATAAGACTGGGTAAAGCTGGTAGAAATCGGTGGAAGGGCAGAAGGCCACATGTACGTGGAGTTGCGCAAAATCCGGTAGCGCATCCATTAGGAGGTGGTGAAGGTAGAAGTGGTGGAGGAAGGCATCCATGTTCTAGAACAGGTCTTTTGGCAAAAGGCGGAAAAACAAGAAAGAAAAAGTCTTTAAGTAGCAAATTTATTATTCGCAGGCGAAGGATTGGTGCAAGGGGTAATTTATAGTATTGAATTGTAAATTAGTACTCGGGAGACGCTATGAGTCGTTCAGTAAAAAAGGGACCGTATGTTGATAGTAAATTGATGGAAAAAGTACAAAAACAAAAAGATACAGGCATTAGTGAGCCAATAAAAACGTGGTCAAGAAGTTGTACGATTGTGCCTGATTTTGTATCTCATACATTTATGATACATAATGGTAAGATGTTTCAAAAACTTTTTGTTACAGATGATATGGTTGGGCATAAGCTTGGTGAGTTCTCACAAACACGCATTTTTAGGGCACATGGTGGCGTGAAAAAGAAGGAAACACCGCATGGTTAGCAGGTTGTTAAAGATAATTTTTTGGTAGTTCACTGAAAGGTCGTATGTCGATGGAATTCAAATCAAGTTATAAATATGCTAGGATATCGCCACGCAAAGT
>JAUPKS010000038.1 GCA_030837315.1 Planctomycetota bacterium | reverse complement strand
TCTGAAAAGTTCAAGGGAGCATCTTTTCTATCAAGAAAGACGAGGATTACTTGCAAAACATTGATAAAAAAGCCAAAGTCAACGATTTGGAAAAACAAATTGACCAGCTTGTCTGCAAACTTTATGGTCTGACAGAGGATGAGATTGCGATTGTGGAGGGGAATAATCATTTTAAAATGATTTCAAAGAGGTTTTCATGTCTCGACAAATAATTGAGAAAATACGAAATTCAATTAAATCGGGTAACTATGATGTGACATACCATGCTGTCGAAGAAACGGCAGAAGATGGTTTAGAAATCTGTGACATTGAAAGCGCTATTTTAAATGGCAAAATCATAAAAAAAGAAAAAGGTGACCCTCGTGGAATAAAGTATACCATAAAAGGTTTGGGTACAGACCTGGCTACACCAATAGGTGTCGTTGGGCGTTTAAAAGAAACAGGAGTTTTTCTAATAATAACCGTTTACAAAATTACTTAAATTATTAAGGAGCAAAAACTATGTATGGTTATAAGTGTGAATATTGTGATGGTGTTGTAAAAGAGAGAATAATAAAAAAAGAGGTCTTTAAACATAAAAACGGTTTTGTTATGCTTGAAGATGTGCCAGTTGGGGTATGTGATGAGTGTGGTTATCGCTATTATCATTCATCAATATTGAAAATTGTAGAGGAAATTGCAAATGGCAAACGTTCACCAGAAAGAACGGAAGTTATCCCTGTGGCTCATCTGGTAAATCAATAAAATGTTTTCTCCTATCTATAATGAATGGTTAAGGTGGCAATTCTTTCAAATTGACAAATTATATCTGAGTGGAGATGTTCAAAGATACATCCTTTCCCCACTTCCGTGAGGACATGGCCATTACGAAAGACTCGGATTACTCGCAAAACATTGACAAGCAAGCCAAAGTCCACGATTTGGAAAAAACACACAGACCCCGTTCGATTGTTACTCTCTAACAGATTGACCAGCTTGTCTATAAATTTTACGACCTCACGCCAGAGGAGATTGTTATTGTAGAGGGGAGTAAATAGTTGCGATTTATCATATCTGTTGCAAGGAAAGCAGGAAATTGAAAGATCGATTATGGGGTGAAGGAAATATGTCAGCCAATCAAATCCAAATTGAAAAATCGTGGCTATTGCATGTAAAAACAGATAATTAGGAGGTGGAGAATGAGTGGACAAAAAAAGGAAAGATTAGAATCAAACGGCGTGTGCAATTTGTGTGGTGGAGCGTTTGGCAAAAAGGTAATGACAAAGCACCTGACTTCTTGTGTTAAGGAAAAAGCCAATGCTGGAATATCGTCGTCAAAGCAAAAACCAAAAAGCGGTAAATTGTTTCATATCGTAGTTGAAGGGCGTTATCAGCCTGAGTACTGGATTCACATCGCAGCCCCTGCTCGGGCGAAACTAAAGGATGTGGATAGTTTTCTGAGATACACCTGGTTGGAGTGCTGTGGACATTTGAGCTTATTTACTATTGATGGTGTGACATATTCTAGCGAATCTTCTGCTGGCGGGTTTTTTGGACAGGATTTTGAAAATGACATGGATGATGAAAGTATGGATATCGCCTTAAATAACGTTCTCGTCCCCAAAATAAAGTTTTATTATGAATATGATTTTGGTACTACAACCGAACTTGCCTTAAAAGTTATTTCTGAATATGAAGGTATTATGAAAGGAAAAGATATTCAACTTTTGGCAAGGAATGAACCTCCCATAATAATGTGTAATTCGTGCCCAAAGAGCGCCACTCAGGTTTGCACTAATTGTATCTATGATGGAGATGGATGGCTTTGTGATGAATGCGCTTTGGAACATAAGTGTGGTGAGGAAATGCTTTTGCCGGTGGTTAATTCGCCACGAGTTGGCATGTGTGCATATTGCGGATAAAACAGGGAAAAATACATGACGTGCTGAGCAACACGTATGTAAATGAGGGCGTGGATTGAGGGAGTCGAATCTTTCAAATTGGCAAATTATATTTGAAGGGAAAAGTTCAAGGGCGCATTTTTGCTATCATTAAAGACAAGGATTATCTGCAAAACCCTGTTAAACAAGCCAAAGGCCACGACTTGCCTGAGTGCCTGCCTGTATGTGTTCGTACTCAGACACGCCGCGCTCAAGCAGGTTTGTAAAAACAAGTTGACCAGCTTATCTATAAATTCTATGGATTGACAGAGGAAGAAATTAAATTGTTGAGGGGAAAAGATGAATAAAACACGAATATCCCTGGACAACTGTTGTTATAATCGTCCGTATGATGATCAGTCATTCAAAGCAATCAGTCTTGAAGCAGAAGCAAAACTTCATATACAAGATAATATAAGGAATGGAAAAATAGAACTGGCATGGTCTTTTATGCTGGATTTTGAAAATTCCGCCAATCTATACGAAGAGCGGGAAGAATCAATTGAAGAATGGAAAGCATTATCAGTGGGAAATATTGAAGCTATTGAGGAAGTCAGAGACCTTGCAAAAAGAATGGAAGCAACTTATGCTATAAAACCGAAAGACGCCCTCCATCTAGCATGTGCAATCAAGACAAAAAGCCAATACTTTTTAACTACAGACAGGATTCTTCTTAAAAAAGCATCACAGTTAAAAGAAATTACAGTTATAAATCCTTTAGATTTTATTATAACTTGGGAGGAAAAATGAAAACAGATACCATGATACGATACGAGGGCATGAAAGCCCTTCGCGAGAAACTGGGCATTGTAGAGGCTGAACGGTTTATCAGTCTTATTCTCAGAGAAAGCTTTGATTACACAGAATGGCAGCGCGATCTATGGAAGGATAAAAGCATTGATGAATTATTTAATGCCGCCAAGACATACACCTCCGGAAAAGAGTAATTTTTACGATTTCAAAAAAGGCGTAAGGGATCGTATCTTAGAAGGGACAGGTTTAACAGTGCCTCTTTGCTATCATCAAAGACAGGGACTATACCCTGATAATCAAGCCAAAGTCCGCGATTTGGAAAAACACATTGACCCCGTTAGATGTTTACTATCTACTGGAGTTGACCAAATGGTTTACACACTCTACGACCTCACCGCAGAGGCGATTGCAATTGTGGAAGGGAAGGGAAGGAAATGATATGTCAGTCATAGTAACCGCCGAATATAAGACATTTTTTAAAGAGATAAAAGAACGCATATATAAAGCCCAGTATGACGCCCTCAAAGCTGTAAACAAAGAGCTTATAAATCTTTATTGGGACATCGGCAAATCAATAGTGGCAAAGCAGGAAAAACTCGGCTGGGGCAAGGCAATTGTAGAGACATTGGCAAAAGACCTGCAAAAAGAGTTTCCGGGAATACAGGGGTTTTCCATTCAAAATCTATGGAATATGCGACAGTTTTACTCAGCATACAAGGACAATCCAAAACTCCAGCCATTGGTTGGAGAAATTAGCTGGACTAAAAATGTCATCATAATGCAGCGCTGTAAGGATGATATTCAGCGTGAGTTTTATATCAAGATAACAAAGAAGTTTGGCTGGACAAAAGATGTCCTGATAAACCAGCTTGAAGCAGGCGCATTTGAACGTTATATGGCAAACCAGACCAACTTTGATAAAGCCGTGCTGGAGAAATACCGCCATCAGGCAAAACTGGCGGTCAAGGATGAATACTCCTTCGATTTTCTGGAGCTTGGTGAAGCGCACTCAGAAAAGGAGCTTGAGCGAGCGCTTCTTGAAATAGAATACAAGCAGTCATGCATCGCCCTCGTTGGCAAAATCCTCGCCGCAAAACAAAAAAACCTGTGGGTAGATACCTCGACGTTAGAAAATATTTGGGTAAGCTAAGTCAATAAGCAATAAAATAATTAAAAGCAACTTATTACCCTGTCTTTAGAACAAACCGAGATTAATCCTTCCTTTGCGAATTGTTTTACTAAGAGTTTTAAGGTTGATTACAGAGCCTTTTGGCATTAAAATGAGTTTTTAGTTAATCGGAAACTTTTAGGATAGCACAAAAAGTATACAGGCAAGGATAATTCTAAGCACAATATAACTGCATAGCAATAAATATTGAATAAATATAAATGAACATCCTCCTCATAGACCCACCCTTTTATCGGTTTTTCAATTATTATAATCGATATTTCCCTTTGGGATTGAGTTATCTATCTTCCACGCTTAAAAAGGCTGGGCATCAGGTAACTATCTATGATGCCGATTGTAATAAAAATTCAAAGGGGATGGATTATACGAGATTACCTGAAAAATATCTTATCTATTTAAAGGAATTGAAGAATCCGGAAAACCCCATCATAAAAGAAATTTCTGAGGCCTTCTTTAAATATCAGCCGGATATCGTTGGGATAACAGTGATGACACCGAAGGCGGCTTCTGCCTTTACCATAGCCTCCCTGGCAAAAAAATATAACAAAGACTGCTCCGTTGTCTTTGGTGGTCCTCATGCGACGTTAAAAGCAGAGGAGATATTGAAAAATACACGGGATGTTGATTTTGTTGTAAGTGGAGAAGGAGAGGTTGTACTGCTTGAATTGATAAATGCATTACAAATGAAAGGTAACAATTTCAGCACGATACAAGGTCTTTCTTATCGGCAGGGAGATAAAACAGTTCATAATACCATAAGAAGTTTTATTGACGATTTAGATTGTCTTCCGTTTCCAGACAGAGAAACCCTGCTGGGCTCCGATACTTACACATCGGAGGATATGGGGTTACTTATGGGAAGTCGGGGTTGCCCTTATAGTTGTTCCTATTGCGCAACACAGATATGGACAAGAAAGGTACGGTATCGCTCTTTAACAAATATTTTAGAGGAAATCAAGTATGTGCACCATCGTTATGGAACCCGTCAGTTTACCTTTAAGGATGATTCTTTTACGGTGAACAGAAAGAGGGTCACGGAATTTTGTAATACATTGATTGATGCGGGTATGAAGGTCAATTGGGATTGCAATACGCGGGTAGATTTAGTGGATTCAGAACTGTTAAGGACTATGAAGAAGGCGGGTTGTAATAGTATAAAGGTGGGGATTGAATCTGGGAGTGAAAGAATATTAAAGCTAATGGACAAAGGCATTACCCTGGAACGCGTAGAAGAAGCAGCGAGGCTCTTTCGCGAGGTGGGAATTCATTGGACGGCCTATTTTATGATGGGTATACCTACAGAGACCAAAGAAGATGTCAAAAAGACCCTGGATTTATTGTATAAAATAAGACCCAGCTTTGCCTCTATTGGCGTCTATGAGCCATTTCCGGGAACAAAGCTCTTTGACGTTGGTGTTGAACATGGGCTCGTGAATAAGGAAATGGTATACGAAGATTTCTTTGCCCGTATACCCAGCGATTATTATCTTAAGGATATCCATCACAGAGTCGACACCATGAACCAGGAGGATTTTATAACCCTGGAAAACGAAGTAAAAGGTGCCTTTCATAATTATAATAAAGGGGTTATGCGTATCTTTGAAAGAGCTAGGTCCAGAAGCAATGTCTATTTACACAATCCCAGGATTTTTTTTAACGACATTAAAAAATTTTTAGGATGGATACGGTAGCTGTAAATGAAAAATTGTTACGAAAAATAAAATTATCAAAAAGCATAAAAGCATATTATGACAATCAAAATTTTTAATTATCCTATCGCCAAACGACTGATAATGCTCATTATGGGAGACCTGCTGATTGTAAATGGCTCGCTCTTCTTGTCGGCGGTAATTCGTTTAGGTTTGAGCGGTGGATGGGAGTATATAAGAAACAATCCCGCATCATTTGTATTAACAGGTTTAGTATTTATTTTTACGTTTTTTTTTACAGAACTTTATGATAGCCGAAAGGATTTCAAGTCCATTGGGAATATCATGGCCGTTACTTTTGCATCCACCAGCGCCTTTGTCATCACAACGTTTTTGTTTTACATAAGCTGGTCGCTGCGGATAGGACGAGGGGTATTCATAATAAATGGTATATTAATTACCATTTTTATCATTGGGTGGCGGGTTTTATACAGTTATCTTTTGGATCAGCCGATTTTTAAGAAAAATGTCTTAATTCTTGGCGCTGGCTGGGCAGGAAAAACCATTTTACACGAAATAAACAGGTCCAGAAAATCAGGATTAAGGGTGGCTGGTTTTATTGACGATGATCCATCAAAACCGGGTAAAGATATTGAGGGTGTTCCTGTATTTGGGGGCAGAGATACATTGCTTACGGCTATTCATCAAAATGATATTGGCCTGATCGTAAATGCCATTACTCATGAAAAGCATGCAGATCTCATTAAGGCATTGATAAATTGTTCGTGGAATGGAATAGACATCGTTGATATGCCAACTATCTACGAACAACTTACGGGTAAGATACCTTTCAAACATATCAACGATATGTGGATGTTACATGTGGTTATTAGTAAACCTAAATTGTATGGTAAGCTGGTAAAGCCCCTTGTGGAAGCAATTTTTGCATTGATGTTGTTTGTATTTTTAATACCCGCGCTGATAATTATAGCGGTATTGGTAAAAATGAGTTCAAGGGGCCGGGTTTTTTATACACAAGTGCGTGTCGGGAAAGACGGGAGAGAATTTACCATTATAAAATTCCGCACTATGGTGGAAAACGCCGAATCAAATACCGGTGCGGTTTATACGGCAGATAATGATCCCAGGATTACAAAAGTTGGAAAGTTTCTGAGAAAGTGGAGATTGGACGAGACCCCTCAATTGCTCAACGTAATTAAGGGGGAGATGAGTTTGATTGGGCCACGCCCGGAAAGGTATGTATTTATAAAGGAGTTTGAGGAAAAAATACCTTTTTATGCCCAGCGGCTTGCAGTCAGACCGGGCTTAACGGGTTGGGCTCAGGTAAAATATCCCTATGCATCTTCAATTGAACAGACAGAGGAAAAATTACAATACGATCTTTATTACATTAAAAATATGTCTTTTATTCTGGATCTCGTGGTGTTATTGAAGACGACAAAAGTAGTTCTCTTTGGAAGCGGAAAATAAACGTGAGGGTGATTTTTTGAGTTAACCGCTTGCCTTTTACCTGTGGTTTTTCCCTCAGGGCCTTTTGGTTTTGGCTTGTTGTTCTTTTCTTCGGTAAGTATCTTCTATGCTGTGTAATGCCTCTTTCAGTTCAGGTGATATTTCTAGTGCCCGCTTATATTCGGCGATTGCATCATCGGACTGTCCCAGCTTTTGATAAATATCTCCAAGTTTCTGATGGGGAGCTGCAAGCTTTGGGTTGGATGCAATTATTTTTTTCATGTCTGCAGAGGCATCGTTTAGCTGGCCATTTTCTAAATAAAGTACCCCGCGATTGTAAAGTGCCAAAAGATCGTCTGGGGTAAGCCTTAAAACTTCATTATATTCTTTCAGAGCCTCCGACTTCATTCCTTTTTCAGAATAAATAACTCCCAGATTAAAATGTGCGCCAGCATGGTTTTTGTTTAACGACAGGGTCTTTTGGAATACAGAAATAGCCTCATCGTAAGCCTTTTTTTTTGTATAAGCTACCCCCAGGTTATTATAAACCTCTCCGAAGTTCGGACTGATTTCAAGCGCTTTTTTATAGGCAGCAATTGCATCGTCAATCATTTCTTTGTCAACATAAGCGGCACCGAGATTATTATATGCTTCTTTAAAATCTTCTTTATTTTGTAAGGCGTCTTTATATGCGGCAATAGCATCATCCGTTTTTCCTTGTAATGCGAGTGACACCCCTTTGCTGTTATAAAGCATAGCAAGGCTATTTTTTGCTTCTTTATGGGCGGGGTCTATGGATAGCAACTTTTTATAGGTAAGAATGGCATTGTCTTGCAATCCGTTTGATTCATACAAGGAGGCCAGATCAAAAAGCAGGTTGGTGTCTTTGGGGTGGAAAGTGGTAGCTTTTTCAAAAGAGGAAACCGATTCTGATATTTGCCCTTTTTTCTTGTAAAGGTATGCGACGCTTTTGTGGCTTTCTGCCAGGTTTGGGTTTATTTCGACGGCCTTCCGGTAAGCAGAGATGGCGTCGTCAATCATTCCCTTATTGGCATAGGTGTTTCCTAGATTATGAAATACTTCAGCATCCTGCGGATGTATGGCTAAGGCTTTTTTGTATGACGCGACAGCATCATCAAAAAGGGATTTTTTATTAAAAATATTTCCAAGGTTATAATAAGCTTCTGAGTCGTTCGGATTGATTTCAAGAACTTTATTAAATTCACGAAGAGCTTCGTCAAAGTGCATATTTTTATAGTAAAGGATACCGAGATTAAAGTGTGCATTAAGATTGGATGGTTCTTGTAGTATTATTCTCTGGTATTTTTTTATTAATTCCTTATCGGGAATATCGTCTGATTCTGCAGGCGAAGAAACTGCAATGTTAAAAGACAAAAAGAACGAGAAGCCAAGAATAACCAAAAGAATATATCGCAGAGCCGTACCCGGGAAAAATCGCATTCTCTTTATTCGGCTTTTTATCTCCACGGCCATACTCCGGGAATAAAATGGTAAGCAGATTTGCAGCAATGATGCGCTCTTACATATCGGTACATAGTGAATTGCACGTTGAGTTATAATATTTTTCTCAACAAGGTGCGCCTTTCATAAGCAGAAGACTTTTCTTTGTTGATAAGCTCTTTGATCTTATGAGGATTTTTTATCCCCTTGAATATACGGCTGAATTGATTGGTGCTTATCACAAGGTTACCGATCTTCAAACGTTTTTGCATTCTTCCTTGCCTCACGGAGATATTGTTGATATCCCCGTACGTTAGTCCCTTAAATTTTCTTGAAAAAGGGCCTTTTCTAACCAAAATGCCCTGATGCGTGATTACATACTTTGTTGTGTAAACGGAGAGAATACAATAGACGAGAAGGAAACTACTAATCGACAACATACATATTCCTGTAACAGTATTTACACCAAATTTTGTAAATGCCAGGAGAATAGAAAACGAAGAAATGGTATACATAAACCAGTGATGCTGAATACTGGGTTTGAAGGAGCGAACAGTTTTGGTTTCTGTACTGTTATTGAAAACGGTGTCCATAATTAAAAATTTTGTGTTTGTCATTTCGAGATGTGCTTGTTTGAATTATAGGTAAGGAGAAGTGGCATGTCAAGGTAAATACAAGGTACCCAATGCTTGCGGTATAAGTAGAAAGCATAGGGGAGGATGTATCTTCTCCGGCCTGTTTATATCAGCGCACCAGTCTTTATCCGCGTGGTTTTGCTGTCATATTTTAATGAATGGCTCCCCGTGTTTTAATGATTAAAGTACAACGGATACATCGGTTTTATGTGGTGAAATATCCAGCTGCCGAAAAAGGCAAAGCATAAAAGCGTAGCCCAGAAAGATTTTAAAAAAGCGGTATATTTCCTGTTCTTTGTGTAAAATTCAAGACCTTTTACGATAAGAGTGATGAGCGCCGGATTCATTAAGATATCGTTTGTGCCGGGAGGGCTATGATAACCAATGTAATTGATAAGTATACCAATGGCAGTGCTGGCAACCAAAGAAAGATACCTGTTTCCTTTAACAAGGGTGATGCAAAAGATCACTAATGAATGTGATACTATGGATTCTATTACTGCAAAAAAACTCCGATAAAATTCGTAGGAGGTAAAAAAGTAAGGTATGAGAAATATAAACAAGAGCACATTATTTTTCTGATCTTTGCTGTGCATAAGCAGGAAGAAAGAAATGGGGGCAATGAGCTTAAGCACATCATTGTCGCTCAAATAACCAATATCGCCCAAAAAAATACAGGCAACACCGATAAAGGTAGACAGGAATAATAGGACTACTTGCCTTGACTTCCAACGTATTACCCACCAAAAAAAGAGAAAAATTAAGGCCGATTTGAATGCCGTGAGACATTCTTTAAGCCAAAACACCTCTCCGTGGATATAAAGCATACCTTCAATCGTATCGAGTATAAGTTCCATGTATTAAACCCAAAATGCGTGTGACCGCAAACAATATTAACGTTGTTATCTACACAACAACGCGGAGAAGAATTCCTATTAAAACCTATCTAAAAATGATGCCTACGGAAGGTTTACAATTCCAGATATTTGGTATTGAAATAACGCTTCAATTTACCAACTATTTCCAAAATATGAAATGAATTTCTCGTGTTTCTGAAAGTCTCGCATCGAAAATAGGTATCCTCAAAAATACAATTTATCCTATGCAATATATTTTGGTTGTTGCAGTGGTATGGTAATGATGAATTTACTTCCAGCGTTTACCGTGCTTTCAACTTTAATGGATCCGTGATGAAGATGAACAATATGCTTGACGATGGCAAGTCCCAGCCCGGTTCCTCCCATTTCTCGTGAACGGGCAGGATCAACACGGTAAAACCTCTCAAAAATGCGCGGAATGTGTTCTTGTGGAATGCCAATGCCCGTATCCGATATTTCAAACTGAATGGATTTATTCATGGGGGCAACCTTTAAATCTATCCGTCCGCCTTTGTGGCTGTATTTTATAGCATTATCAAGCAGGTTGGTCAGCAACTGACGTAGGAGATATTCGTTTGTTTCTATCATGGGTATGTGTTGGGCTATGTCAAGCGCAAGACTTTGGTTTTTTCCCGCGCAGTGTTCTTTATACTGCGAAAAAATATTGTCTATGCAAGGGTGGATGTCCATGGTGTTGAGTTCTATCTTTAAATCGTGGGAGTCCAATTTGGATAATTCTAAAATATCCTTGATAAGGTTATCGAGTCTTTGTGAATGTTTCATGATAATACGGAGAAAGTCTTGTGTGTCTTCATGTCTGAGTGCATTATTTTCGAGTAATGTTTCTACATACCCCTTAATAGAGGCAAGGGGCGTTCTCAGTTCATGGGATACATTGGCAACAAATTCCCTCCGTGTGTTTTCCAGCTTCCGCAATTCTGTGATATCATGAAAAACCAGGAGAATTCCGTATGTATTTTTATCAATCTGAATAGGGGACAGGTGTGTTTGCAGTAATTTCTTTTCAGGTGAAGGAATCTCGATTTCTGATGTCCTGGTCGCCTGGGTTTTGTCCCCGATCTTGGTTGAGGACAGAATTATTTCTCTTACCAAATTGCATAGCTTCTCGTTTCTTAGTTTCTCCCACAAATAGTCTTTGTTCAAAGTAACGCTTGATATGCCAAACATGGTTTTTGCTGCATTGTTGATAAGGATAATCCGTTCCTGTAAGTCTGTTGTAATAATTGCGTCATTCATGTTTGCCATAATAGCATCCAGTCTATTTTTGTCGTCCAGGATGGTTTGCATCTTAGATTGGAGCTCGGTGCCCATAATATTAATTGCGTTTGCAAGGTCTCCCATTTCATCCGAAGAAGCGATCTCCGCTTTGCGTGCGAAGTTGCCGCGCGCAAAATTTTGTGCTATTTGAGTAATGTTTGATAAGGGAGAAGTGTTTATTTTCATAATGACAAAGCCAATAACCAGGGTTATCGCAAAGGTAAGGAGTATATATAAAATAATTGTTTTAATATCCGATTCCAGGGTTCTGGTTAACGGGCTCAGGTAGTAGCCGTTTATAACCTTACTTACAAAATATCCTGTGAGAGTTAGACCTAGACATAAAAGGGCAATATAACTTGTAAAAATCTTCCAAAAAAGTTTGTTTTTAACCATGAATTATTCCTTAAATTTATAACCAATTCCCCGTATCGTAATTATGCGGTTAGCAAAGGTCTTTAGTTTTTTTCTGAGGGAGGCGATGTGTACATCTATTGTCCGGTCAATGACAAAGGTTTCAGGTCCAGAAATTGCATCGAGTAATTGATCTCGGGTAAATACCCGTCCCGGCCTGCTGGCAAGTTGGTGCAGCAGCCTGAATTCTGTGAGTGTCAACGGGATGGCTTTGTCCTGTATGGTTACCTCGTGTTTATATAAATCGATCGTAAGGAGTCCGTCTATTTCAATAGAGTCTTTTGTTGTCGAAACGCCTTGTGTTCGTCTGAGGACCGCCTGTACACGCGCTACGAGTTCTTTTGGGCTAAAGGGCTTTGTCATATAATCGTCGGCGCCCAGTTTTAACCCCATTGTTATGTCGGCCTCTTCCCCTTTTGCCGTTAACATGATAATTGCAGGGTGAGCGAGCTCCTGGTCTGCCTTTAATTTTCTGCACACCTCCAGACCGTCAATCCCAGGCAACATGAGGTCTAATATAATAAGCTCTGGCCGTTCTTTTCTGGTCAAGAACAACGCATCGTCACCGTTATAGGCGGTTATTACTTTGTAACCGTCTTTTTCAAGGTGATAGCGGATTAATTTTACAAGGTCTTGTTCATCATCTACAACAAGGATTTTTTCTTTTGACATAGGATTATCTTATACCTCAATCCAGCATCAATCTGTTAAATGCGGTTTCTGCTTCTTGGTCTATGCC
>JAUPKS010000308.1 GCA_030837315.1 Planctomycetota bacterium | reverse complement strand
AGGTAGAACGTTATCAAAATCCTGATAATCACCCTAAAGGACCGTGGACTGCAGGGGACTTAATGTCAAATGTTAAAGGTGGGAGATATGTTAAATCCCTTTATTTTCCGATTGTTAACCCAATCGCTGGAGAAGAACACTTCCCTACTTCAAACGGTAACTGGAGATTTAACAAAAAAAAAATTGATGGTTTAATCAGCAAGGGCGGGATCTATTTCGGGGATAACGGAGATAGAAGACCAAAATTGAAAAGGTTCCTATCCGACGTCAAAGAAGGGGCACCTAATACAACATTGTGGGATTTCGTTCCACTCAATACACGGGGATCATTAGAAATGAAAGAATTATTCGGGATTTCCACCATTTTTGATAATCCCAAACCGTGTGGTCTCATTATTGAATTGCTAAAACTTGGATCCAACAAGGATGATCTCGTCCTTGATTTCTTCTCTGGCTCATCCACTACCGCTCATGCAGTTCTCGCGTTAAATGAAGAGGATGGGTGTAATCGTAAATTCATTATGGTACAGTTAGCGGAACCCAAAAATGTCGATTCTGAAGCGTCTAAAGCAGGTTATTCCACAATAGCAGATATTGGTAAAGAGCGTATTCGAAAAGTGATTAACGATATTGGAAATCCCTGTTCCGGTTTCCGGACGTTTAAATTTGTGAAGTGGGATAACTAATTTTTATTTTCCTGTTTTGACTTTTTTTATCGTTACTTCAATGTAATCGTTTTTCTTTAACTCCTCTTCGTCCCATGCTCGTTTATCGACGATGATCCGCCTCTGTTTCTCATCTTTAACTTGAACTATGAATGGCTTAGCCATTTTCACCACAATATCCATTTTCACCATAAGTTATTTATTATTAACCGGTAAATGGTGATAGTGGTGAAATAACCATATATGGTGAATATGGTTGGGAAAGCGTGTCCAAAATAAACAATTTTCCCAGGAGATAATCGGTGAAGGATTTCCGCCCCGCTCATAGTAAAATCGAGAAAACGCACGATATAGACAAAACTCAGGAGCGAAGCAGATTGACCCATAAGGTACTGGGACTTGCAAAGAGAATTTTACTACCGAATCTGAAATTCAAGACCCACCACAACTGTAAGTTCACACGCTATGATTATTTTAAGCTCTTGACGTATGCGGGAACTCATCATTGTTATGCAGAGGGGAGCTCGAATAATCTGAAATTCGGTTCGGAAACCTTGTGCCCAACCGCAGGAGCCCTTTTCCATCACCTGAAAAAGTTCAGTAAGGACGAACTAAGTAGGTCTTATCAACAGGCGACAGATGATGTCATTCTTATGGCAAAGAACAGGGGGTTGTTAAACGGCCCCGTGACAGTAGCTATAGACCTCACCGATGAACGTTATTACGGTAATAAAAATGATCCAATGGTTGTCGGAACGGAATACAAACTTGGCACCACCAACGCCTACCGGTTTGCGACCTTGACCGTCACCGAAAAACATTGCCGATTAGTCATCAGGGCGATTCCCGTAGCTGAAGGATTCAAGAAACATGAAGTTGTCGCTGACCTTATCGCATACGCAAAAGAAAGAATCGAGATCGGTTTAGTCTGTATGGATCGTGGATTTCATTCAACGGAGGTGTACTCCACCTTCGACGCCATGGGTGTGAAATATCTCACTCCTGCAATAATGACATCTCGAACCCTTTGGGCGATAAGAGCCCAACAGCCCCCAAAAATCATTCCATTCGTTGTTAAAAATCGGGATCGTGACAAGAATGTTCAGACAAATTTGGTGGTAGTCCTTGATGATGACATGGAGAGGATGTGTTACTTTACCAATATGGAAGTGGATCGGATGCATACTCGGCAATTGAATAAGTTGTATGCGAAGCGATGGGGTATTGAAACTGCGTTCCGTGAAATGAAAAAATTCAAGGCAAAGACCACATCAAAAAATTATGTAATCCGTTGGTTCTACTTCCTATTTTCGATGTGTTTGTATAATCTTTGGGAATATTCCAACATGTTGTTGTCCGCCTTAAACAGTAGACCGGGTATTCCAGATATGACGACCCTGATGTTTGGAACCCTTCTATTCAATGGGTTCGAACAGTGCGGGGCCCCCACCCAATTCATAATAAAAGTGTTAAAAATCCTAGCGCAGGGGGGCCATTTCACTAATTGACGATCACGATCTTTTTATTCACAGAAAATTTTCGCATTTTTTTTAAAGATACCACATAAATGGTTGAAGACAATGATCTGGTATGCGAGATATAATCGAGCAGGGCCATCGTTCACCGAGATCCCGCTCATGGATACAGTGGTTCTCTGTTCAATCCAAACAAGACCTTGGAAGAATTTGGCGTCATCTGCGGCAGGGCGAAGAAGCCCACAGCCGAGCAGATGGCCGCTAAAACAGGACCTCTCGTTAACAAAATTTTAAAACAGCATATCCAATTACCAACATACCACAACTGCACTTTTACCCAATCCGAATATCTCAAACTCGCCGTGTATTCTTCAATAAACCATAACTATGCCGAGGGCAGCTCAAAACAGATAAATCTCGAATCCGAACTGAATGGCTTGATTCAGGGATTTCCGAACGCTGGCAGAAAATGCCCCACGGGAGAATCATTGCTTCGGCACGTGAAAAAATTTCATCCAACCACGTTATTCGCCATGCACGATTCGATAACGGAAGAAATTATTAAACTTGCACGAAAAGCCGGCGGTATTAACCGGAAAATCGATCTTGCTATCGATTTTACTGATGTTCTCTATTACGGATCCAAGGACGACCCCATGGTTGTACTGAAAAAGCCCGACCGAGGGACAATCTGTGCACATAGGTATGCAACTGCTAACATTGTTGTTGCAGGGCAAAGGTATACCCTCAAGACAATCCCCATTGACAAAAAAACCCCGACGCACGTAGCCGTTCAGGAATTAATCTCATATGCAAAAACGCTTGTCAACCTTGACCATGTATTCCTCGATAGAGGTTTCAACTCCGCCAAGGTAATTTCAACATTGAACAAGATCGGCTGTAATTACATTACGCCGGCAACCAAAAATCCCAGAATAAAGCACAATATTAGGATAAATTCCATCGGGAAGACTTTCCGATATATGATCGGGACCAAGTAGGATAGTACATACACCTATCTCGCCATTATAAAAGGCAATGATGGTTAAAAAACTGGCTTTTTCACGAACTCTGAACGGACCTGCGTTGCCCTTTGCCCTTTATTCCAAGCGTTGGGGTATCGAGACCAGTTACAGTAAAACCAAACATGACTTCCTGTCAAAGACAACCTCTAAGAACCCGATTATCCGGCTTTTCTATTTCCTACTGGCAGTAAGTCTTTACAACCTCTGGCAATTAGCGAATTTGAACGTGTGTCCGACACAGGTACAGGACTTTTCCAAGTACTTATTGACAGCAAAAAATTTCGGGGCAATACTGCTGTTCTTTATTACGAGGAATGGATCCGGACCCCCACCTAGTCAATTTTCTCAACCATCGGTTTTACCTGCAGTCTTGGCAGGGTAATTGCCATATTCGCTGTTCGGTGTGTTGGGTGGATGTTGGGTGCTCCGTTTCACGATACTGTGAAAATTACGGGATATTTCCTATTCATAGAATTTTTCGACAATAACCCCAATCTCTTTGATAGTCAGGGATTTTCTCTCAAAAAGTGTTTGGGCGACTATATTAATTAATTTCCAGCGTTTATTGACGAGACATTCTGCACGATGTTTAAAAGGTCTTGATGCGGCGCGAATGCTCTTCGGTAATTTTCCGTCAGGAGTATCAAGTGATTTTGTGGCATACCCCTCCGAAATCAATTCATACGCTCTGTACCCGTCACCATGTTCACTAAATGAGCAACAATTAAAGAAATCACAATGACGCCACTTGGCCTCCGCGCATGGTCCTGCGAAACAAATGGTTATTAGATTTGAATAGTTAGGATAGTCAATAGTCTCACTCAAGGGAACAACTTCCCCTGCCGCATAAATATTCCCTTGGGAATCCTTTGTTGGGATTATTGTAACTTCCCTAAATTCTTCTTCTGTCTCGATATGCGCTATCACATGTCCTGCTTCGTGATATGCCGCATTTTTCAGGTTCGGCTCTACCATTTGATCTCACGTTCATGAATTGTTTATTATAGCCATTCACACTCTGACGGCAATCTACTTTCGGATCTACTGCGCAAAAACAACCAGTTAGCATATATCAACCGGAGGTTTATATGCAGAATCCAGCGAAAAAATGCGTTTTTACACAGGTCGGTGGCCAATAATGGGAAAAAAGGCTTGACTGAGTATGGTGCAGTGCCGGTATTTTCGTGAATATCAGGAAATGAACGATTATTATCAGCTCGCTTGGATCCCCCGCTCTTGCAGGATTCGGATAGCGAGCGAAGAATCGGTTGTTAAAAACAGGGAATGTCCCTGAGGAATAGGAGATTGGCAAATAACCCTCCGGGTT
>JAUPKS010000307.1 GCA_030837315.1 Planctomycetota bacterium | reverse complement strand
AATGCTGTAAACCATTGTTCTGAAAGGGTTTGGAATTTCTGAAAACCCTCCCGCATAGAGGCTTTGAGACATGATAATATCAGCCATTTTTTTCGCAGGCAACATACTGTTCAGAATAGTGAATGCCGCAATCTGCCATGGTTGCACGTGAAAAAAATTCGTTAAGGCAAGCAAATGAATAAAGCACTACTCGACATGGATATTTTCATGGATTGATATTAGATGACTGGAGAATATAGAACCTTTTTTGGGAGAAATGTAAGGATGACGTCAAAAGAGAGAGTTATGACTATGCTGAACCATCAGAAGCCGGATAGAATACCGAAATTCGATGGCTTCTGGGCGGAATTTGCGGAAAAATGCTTTAAGGAATTGAATCTACCCGCTGGAACGAACCTTGAGGACTATTTCTGTATTGATATTGCTATTGTTGTTGCTGATGAGACTGCGTTTCCTACTCGTGCTAGAACTATATCGCAGGATTCGATCGGTATTATATCGCAGAATAGCTGGGGATGCATTGTCCGCAATCGTCCCGGCACGTACTTTTATGAGGAACTTGACACGATAATCAGAAAGAAAAGCGACCTTGATCGCATTGAATTTGATTCGCCATACCTCGACTCTCGTTATGGAGGCTTTAATCCTGAGAGTTTTAGGAATAGCAAAAGATGTATTTTTTGCAAGACAGGCGGACCTTTCCTCCGATCTGCTCATGTCAGGGGTAAACAGAATTTTTTGTATGATATAGCTGGCGATCCTGAGTTTGCTAAGGCTCTTGCTGATAGAGTTGCGGACCATATTGCTGAAATTGGTAAGGAATCGCTTCGCAGAGGTGATCTATACGACACTGGCGTTTTTATATATGATGATATGGGTAGCAATCTTCAACCTTTGATGTCCCCAAATTCATTTGAGAAGATATTTTTGCCGGGTTATCGGCGAATGGTAAAGGCTTTTAAGGGTGCAGGCGCCGCTAAAGTCTGTCTGCACAGCGATGGAAATATTGAACCGCTTCTTGATATGATCATTGATGCCGGTATTGATGCGATAAATCCTGTTGAGCCAAAGGCAGGATTGAATATTCCGAGATTGAAGGCTAAATACGGCAAAAAACTTGCTTACATCGGCGGGATGTGCAATGCTCACGTTTTACCAAGCGGGACATTTGAGGAGATCGAGTCTAAAGCTCGTGAGATCATTGAGTCTGCAATGGGCGGTGGGGTTGCTATTGGGGCGCATTCGATTGGTCCTGATATTCCTGTTAAGAATTATCTTCGTTATCATGAATTTGTGATGAAAAATGGAAATTTTGAAGGATGAGTCAGAGATGGCTTTTTAGCCACAGATGCACACGGATTTTCACAGATAATACCATTTTTTTATTTAATTTGTGCATAACGATTATGCGCAGGACACGCATCAGCGTGTCCCTACAATTCGTTCTAAAATAGAATTGGTATTATTTTGCATGAGCGATCACGAAATCTACTAGCTCCTGACACTGAAAAAAGCCCTCCCACATATTATGACCCTGACCTTTTGGCACTAAGACTGTCATTTCTCCGCCAAGCTGATGGTATCGCTTTTGCACTTCGCCTGTGTTCTTTTCCAAAGGTACTACTGTGTCGCTGTCACCGTGAATATGGAAGATCGGCACTTTTTCTTTTGCAAGCCCTTTTAAACGGTCAATGGGATTATACTTGGTAAGTTTTTCTGCTAGTTGCTCTTCTGTCATGCCATAAGCAGTACAGGCTATTTTAAGTCCAGGATAACTGGTTAGATTGCAGACAGGATAAATCCCTACAATACAGGCTACGGATGCTGGATGCTCTACTGCCCAGTTGTAAAGCATCAATCCGCCACGACTTCTTGCCAATGGACACGCCTTCTTTGAGAGGTTGCGATTTTTGACAAGTTCTTTATAAATTGCTGTATATAGTTTACAACCTTCGGGATTACCATAAGATTCACCAACGTCTATCCCTGCTATTGCTATTCCAGCGTTCAGAAATCTCTCAAACATCCAGATTTCTTCAGGTCCCGGCAAACCGGGCAATGTTGGGGCATACCAAACCCATGGAGTTTTTGTACCTGATGCTCGTTTTTCAGGCATTATAAGGAAGGCGGTATGACCTTCTACTGTAAACACTTCTCCCTTTATTGGCAGTATCTTTTCGGTGGTTTCCATTGATTTTCCTTTTGTTGAGTGACAGGATATTGTGATCAACTGGCAAGCTAATAATATGAGAAATATGATGATTTTTCTGTATATTTTTGTTTGATAACAATTCGACATTATGCTACTTCCTTGATGGTCAGTTCGATCCCATCTACAATAGGCAGAGGAAGATTCCTTGAAATTCTAAACAGGATCCATTCTTCCAGAACTTCCTCCAATTCATCTCGACAAGCTTCGAGTGTATCTGCATTGGCATAAACACCGTTAAAGCTTGGAATTTCTCCGTAGAAAGTACCATCATCTGATAGTATCTCGTATTTTGCATGACGCATAGAAGCACGTATATAATTTGTCAACATGCAATGATTCTCCTTTTGCGTTAATATTAGAAATATCAAAATAGTAATGCAACCTTGATCTGCTTATGTTTTAGGATTATGCCCCATTTGCCGATTATCCATAATATGCCATCGGGAGATAGGTTTATGTCATATAGATCGTTTGTTGTGTTTGTCTCCTGCAGAATCCACGTATTTCCTGCGTCTGTGGTATGCAATACTGTTCCTTCTCCCCCTACTGCGTAGCCTTCGTTTTTATTGATGAATTTTACATCATAGAGAGGAACTAATACATCACTTTTTTGTCCTATCCATTTGCGTCCGCCATCAGTAGTATGAATGATCAAGCCTGACTGACCAACTGTCCAGCCATCTATTGGACTTGCGAAGTCTATTCCTTCAAGGTCAACGCCTGTACCCGCCTCTCTGAACTGCCAGACAGTGCCATCTACCATACCGCATAACATTGAACCATTATCACCTACAATCCAGCCAACCCCATAACCGGGGAAGTTAATGGCATTTAATCCCATAGTTGTTGTGGAATCAACTGATCTCCAGACTTTACCGCCATCAACGTTATGAATCATGTACCCTTCACTGCCAACAGCCCAGCCTTCACTGAGCCTTGTAAACTGATTATCTCTTAGGTTATAATTACCCGCAGGAAAGATTTTTTGATCGTCTTGAATCTTCCACGTTTTGCCTTTGGTAAGGGTGTAGAGGACTTTGCCTTTGCTAGTCATGATCCAACCCCAGCCGGATGTGCCTTCTGCAAAACCCACGTCTATCAGTCGCTCTTTTGTGGTGCTATTCTGAATTTCCCAGCTTTTTCCACCGTTCGAGGTGTGAAGTATCACACCGTCATCACCAACAACCCAGCCTTCGAGTGCGCTGACGAATTGTCCTTTTCGTAATGAGTATCCATCACCTTGTAGTCGAATACTCCACGTTTTTCCACCATCTAAGGTTTGCAGGATGGTTCCCATTTCTCCAACTGCCCAGCCAACGTTTTCGTTTACGAAGTATACGGAACTTAGATCATTACTTATTCCGCTTTCTTGCTTCTGCCACGTCTTTCCGCCATCGCTAGTGGACATTATGATCCCCTGATCGCCTGCAAGCCAACCAACGTCAGGCTTTATGAAGATCATATCGCTTACTCTTTTTTCAGTACCAAGCTTTCTTTCTTCCCACGTCTTTCCGCCATCGGATGTGGCATACATGATCTGGTATGGCTCCATAGCGTAGCCAATCTGACTGTCTAGGAATTGAAGCCGTTTAAACGTTTGTCCACGCTCTTTACCCTCAAGTCTGGTCAGCCATTGCTTACCGCCGTCCTCTGTCTCAATTATAATCGCTTTTCCCTGTGCAGTGCTTGTTACAGCGAATCCCTTGTTTGCATCTTTGAAGTATATATCTGAGAATGCGGATTCTGTTACTCCGGTTATATTATCTTTCCATGTCTTTCCACTGTCTTCTGTTCGCAATATGCTTCCGTTATCCTTCGTTATCCATCCGTTCTGTTTGTCGAGGAAATAGATGCGCCGTAGTCCGTCAACGGTTCCTGTCTTTTGTGCAGTCCACGTATTTCCACCGTCCTCTGTACCGAGCAAGGTTCCACCTTCACCGCAGACCCATCCGTTGCTTATATCGTGGAAGAATATGCTTGTGAGTTCTTTTTTTGTATTACTTACCTGCTGTTCCCAAGTTTTTCCGCCATCGTTTGTGACAGCGATGAGTCCGTCTGATCCGATAGCCCAACCTTTGTTTACATCAGCAAAGTATACGTCTGAGAAGTCCACTGTCCATTTTGGCTGACGGACTATTTCCCAAACGTCCTTTTCTATTGGTCTAGGTGGTTCTTCCTGAATTTCCTCTTTCTTTTCAGGCATATTGACTAAATCTTTGACATTTGCGCCGAGTGTATCAACGGTGTATTTTATGGTTATACCGCCCTCACCGACGGCGAAAAGGCTATTGCCGGTGAAGCTTATACCGTAAAGGTCTTTGTCCGTACCGCTGTCCTTTTTTATCCAGTTTTTACCACCATCGGCTGTCACAAGGAGAGCACCTTTATCGCCTGCTACCAGACCGACGCTGGCATTGGCAAAGTGAGCTTTTCGCAGGTTTAATTCTGTTCCACTCTTTTGCTCTTTCCATGTTTTTCCACCATCTACTGTATTGAGTATCAGTCCAAATTGCCCAATGACCCATCCATTCTTTTGATCAGCAAAGAATACCCCATAGAGTTCGTTGAAGGTGTCGCTATCCTGTTTTTCCCATGACATACCACCGTTAATTGTGTGGATAATGATCCCGGGCCAACCGACTGCCCAGCCTTCTTGAGAGTTAAGGAAGTAGACTCCGTAGAGTGTCTGCCATGCAGGGCTTACCTGCTCTATCCACGAATTACCACCGTCAACAGTGTGAACGACTGTCCCCAATGCGCCAACCACCCAGCCTTCTTTT
>JAUPKS010000306.1 GCA_030837315.1 Planctomycetota bacterium | reverse complement strand
GGGCGCTATCTGGTGACAAAGGAACCAAAAGATATTGGAGCCTTTAAGACATCGGGGTTGAGAAATATTGCCCTTACTGCCCCGTTTATGCACGACGGAAGTGAGTCTACGCTAGAAAGTGTTGTCGAATTTTATAATAAAGGCGGCGTTCCGAATCCTAATTTGGATGGCGGAATAAGACCGCTCAATTTGTCGGAAGACGAAAAGAAAGATTTGGTAGAGTTTATGAAGTCGCTCACAAGCGATGACCTTGCAGGGTTAGGAATTACAATAAAATAAGTTCACACGTGCGGGTTTTTGTTAGCTATTTGGTTTTTTGCAAGCAATATCAGGAGATAATACCTTATGAACACAAAACACAAAGAAAAGAACGAACAGGTGCAGTACTCTGCATTAGCTGGTGTGAGTCGCAGGGAATTTTTAAAAACTACGATGAAGGCCGGGGTGTTTATTGCGAGTTCCGATTATTTGCTAAACTCCTCAGAAAATCTGGTACAGCTGGTTGCAATGAAACAGGGGAAAGAAGAATTTCTGTTTGCTTATATATCCGACTCTCATCTCCTTGCACGGGGGAAGGAGCATAGATTTGCCAGGGCTTTGATAAAGGCCGTTGAGGATGTGAATGCCATGGAACCGCAGCCGGATTTTGTGTTCTATGGAGGAGACCTGGCACAGCTAGGGCTGCGGGAGGAGTTGTTGCTCGGAAAAGATATTATAGCCCCATTAAAGCCCAAGGTCTATATGATGGTTGGCGAGCATGATTGGTATTATGATATGGGAGAGGCATGGAAGGAATTTTTTGGCAAACCGACGTATTCCTTTGATCATAAAGGAGTGCATTTCATTGTCCTCAATAGCGTTATTGTGGAGGATTATTGGTCGGAAACAAAAATGTCACCCATGGAACGCATGTTGTTTATGGCCCAGTTAGACAATCCTAAAGGCAGGCCTTTTACCGTTGGAGAAGAACAGCGGAAATGGCTGAAAGAAGACCTTTCCCGTGTTGGAAAGGGCACGCCTATCGTTGTGTTTTCTCACTCGCCTTTATACAAATATTATAAGCCATGGAATTTCTGGACGGATGATGCAGAGGAAGTCCAAAAATTGTTAGCCCCATTCAAATCGGTGACGGTTATACACGGCCATACCCATCAGGTGCTTACCAATAAAATAAAGAATATCGTTTTCCATGGTATATTGTCCACCGCATGGCCGTGGCCTTATGCGCCTGAGGGTATTCCCAAGCTTACCATTCAGATGGACAGGGCGGATCCATTCAACCAATTCGACGGGACAGGATGGGGGATGGCCGGGATAACTTCCCGGGGGAAGGTTAATAAAACGTACAATCTCTGGGACAGGAACCCCATGGTTGTTTCCTATGAAAAACTCTTAAGCGGTAAAGAGCATGTAGCTGGTCATTCCTATTGATTATATTGCATAGGAAAATTCATTTTCTTTATGCGATTCTTGAGGTGGTATGAAGTATAAAATCCCCGTAGGGACAGGGTGTTCCGTGACCCTACTAAGGGGGGCTAACCTATTTCAGAAAAACAAAAGATATTAAGGAGATAAACATGAAGCTATTGTATAAGTATTTTCTCTGTTTTTGCCTGTGTCTGACCATGATTACGTATTCTGCAAAAGCGGAAGATGGTTCTGCATATGATGCTTCACATGATGTACAACTATCTCAGGAAAAGGCGGTGCAGATTGTCACTGCCTGTGACGGCAGGAAGAAGGTGATCGTGGAGGGTTGCAATGAAGGAGACGTCATGCCCGAACAGAAGGCAAGGAAGGTGGCGGAACTTTTGATGCAACTCATGGAATTCTGTGAGGAAGAAATTACCGCGAAATTACCGAAAACCGAGATGTTTATCCAGCTTTCTATCAACGGTATGCCATATGTTACCGTCAGGGATGCAGAAGAAATACCTCTTATATTAGTGCATGGGGGAAAATCGCACACGGAAAGGGAAAAGAAGGTATGGGCGGCTGAAATGGATCGTATGATTAATGAAGGATATGCGTTATTTCATAACCCCAGCCTTGGTAAAAACGGGATTTCCTGTGACATGTGTCATCCGGACGCCTCCAATACCCATCCGGAAACATACCCCAAATATCAGACACAAATGAATAAGGCAGTTCTCCTGAGAGACATGATAAACTGGTGTATTGAAAATCCCATGGAAGGAGAAAAGCTTGCAGAGGACGATTCAAAAATGAAGGCTGTGGAGGCGTATATACTTTCTGCCCGTGCCGGCAAGAAACTTGACCCGGGCAAGCACTAATAGGTTCCCGGAGAAATTTTTTGATGGTAAAGGACAGCGAGCGGTTTTTTGTGTAAGACAAAAAAGTATGAAACCAGAAAAATAGAAGAGCTTATAAATATTTGGTTCGAGCCAACCGATCTATTTAGCTATCAATCTGGGATAGATTTTGATGTGTCTGCTTCGCTTGATCCACCCTGCTTACTGGAAAATATGTATTAAAACCCGGGTACAAAGAACTCAATGAAGTGTCACGGGAGGTCACCAAAGAGTCTGATAAGGCTACTCCGTAAAATCTTGAGTTAAAAACAAGAAGATAATTGTTGACAAAACAGACAGATTTTAAAAAACGTAACAATTTAGTATTTTGAAAAATTTCAATAGAAAGCTTTGTTTTGCTGTCTGTATCAGGGCGAATATGCAGGGAGAGGCAGATTCAAAACATGTCTTTGCAATTTCCAAATCCTGAAAGGATGTCATGATTATAGCCAATTGATGCATTTTTGCCTGTTAACCCCGCAGGGGTGACATTGGTTTTTTTATGCCGGCAAAGGGATTGCAATAATGTCTTTAGGCCTTAATGCCATTCTTACCTCGGCGCAATTCGTTCTCTATTATTTACGAAAAGTGCCGCTATCCTTGCCGGGGCCGTACATTCTCTTACCGATGTTATGGGGATACTCCTTGTAATTATCGGCATGTATCTATCAGAGAAAAAATCGGAAAAATTTCCGTGGGGCCTTTATAAGATTGAAAACCTTGCTTCTTTCTTTGTGGGCGTTTTGATATTCCTTTCCGCCTATGAGATAGGAAAGATGGTATAGTAACCATCTCCTGCTGGTATGAAAAACACGGACACCGCACTCATAATCCTTCATAATCCTTGGAAAAGATGAGGAGTATCGTAAAACAATTTTCGGAGGGAAAAGGAATAACTTTTTTACAAGCAAGGAACTCCGGAAGGTTCATGTTTGTGTATATAAATTTGAGCCTTTCCCTTAAGCGACTCAGGGCAGCGCATGAAATAACAAACAACATAGAGGAAGAAATAAAGAGCCGTATACTATGTGTAGAGAGGGTTATTATCCATTATGAACCTGAAAGAAAGGAGTATCAGAGAAGCGCAGTTCCCCTTGCAAATAGGAAAGGCGAGATATCTGAGCATTTTGGCAGTGATCCCTTTATTACACTATGGGATAAAGAAACTCTGATGCTGAAATTTTCAGAATAATTGTTTCTTCAGATTGCGAGGTCTGTGTGCTGATCGTATGGATTATTATTTTCAGTCTCCTTGGAAGCGTAGGATCGGTTGGTGGAGTTACCTTGCTTGCGGTAATTGCACATGAGATACCCCAGGAAATAGGGGATTTCGCAGTCCTTCTTGATAGCGGTTATTCAAGGCAAAAGGCTTTCTTCTACAACATCTTATCCTCAATAAGTACCTTACCTGGTGCAGTAATCTCCTATTTCTTCTTGAAATCAACTGAAGCAGTCGTGCCGTACGTCCTTGCCTTTTCTGCTGCAAGCTTTATCTATATTGCAACTGCTGATCTTATTCCAAATCTGAATCAAAATATTGGTATTCAGGTAAGTATCAGATAATTCATTCTCATCCTTTCCTTGCAGGAGTGGGAACTATTGCATTGTTTCATTTGCAACATGGATAGGAAGGAGTTGATATTTATAAACACGGGAAAAGATAACGGAATGTTTTTTATGCAATTTTTCTTAATATTTTATTGTTAAGGGTATATCCTGTTGATAGATGGAAAATGTGCGAACTGCAAGAATCTGATTGATGGCGTTGGATTATAAAACATCTTCTTGAATAACCGACAAAGAATGAGACCAACAATTATATATAGACCCATAGGCACTATTCATTCACCATTCAAAGAACCTCACGACACTCCAATACAGTCTGTCTGTGCCACGGATATTGAGGGAACTGTTGAAATATTCCCGGAGTATTCAGAAGGACTTGCAGACCTGGAAGGATTTTCGCATATTATTCTGCTCTATCATTTTCATTTATCCAAAGAGTTTTCCTTGAAGGTGAAGCCTTATTTGGACGAGCAGTTACGCGGAGTATTTGCTACGCGTGCTCCAGCACGGCCGAACGCCATCGGTATGTCAATCGTGCGGCTTGTTAAAATCGAAGGGGGAAAACTCTATATCCGGGATGTAGATATCCTGGAAGGCACACCCCTCCTCGATATCAAACCCTATGTGCCTGAATTTGATTCCCGCAATGCCGATAAGATTGGCTGGCTTTCCGGTAGGATCGACGAACTTCCTGAAACAAGAGATGATGGCAGGTTTTATTACAGAACAAACATTTTTGACCTTTTAACAGATAAATATGATGCCTGGTATGACTCGGATGAGGGACGCCCCCTCTATGAGAGCGAGCTGAGATGCCTATTACCATTGGTTGAAGATTCTCCCAAACCCATCCTTGAGATCGGAGTCGGCACCGGAAGGTTTGCGATGCACCTCCCTGATGTTATTGGAATTGATCCATCCCTGAATGCGCTCAAAATTGCGGAAAAAAGAGGGGTGAAAACTGTGCATGGTTGTGGGGAAAATCTTCCATTTGAGGATAAATCATTCGGCTGCATCCTTATTGTTGTTACACTTTGCTTTGTTAAAGACCCCCTTGCTGTACTGAGAGAGGCCAAAAGGGTCTTAAAAAGTGACGGGAGCATAATCATAGGGCTCATCCCCAGGGACTCATCATGGGGG
>JAUPKS010000305.1 GCA_030837315.1 Planctomycetota bacterium | reverse complement strand
TGTCCATGCAGGTGAGAAATACAGTGTAAAAGGAGTCTTCGTAGAGGGATGTGGTTGCAATATACCATGTGCCTGTGAATTGGTTGGCTTGGAGACGGGCTGTCAAACTGTAGCCGCACTCTCTCTGAGTGATAGCAACTATGGTGGTGTAGACATTACAGGTGCAAAAATTGCCTATGCAACGAAACCTGGCGAATGGGTCATTATTTATGTTGATGCAAAAGATGATAAACAGAAACAGGCGGCCATCAAGTTTGCCAAAGGTGTTTGTGGTCATTATGGTAAAATAGAGAAGGCTGATAGCGCAAAAATTGAGTTCTCCGGCAAAGATGGTAATTACACCGTCAAAGTTGATGGTGGCAAGATTATGCAGTTAACAACTGAACCTATACTTGGTGGAGACAACAAAACTCCCATAACACATACAAACACCAAAAGCAAATTGACCCCTGTTTTTATGCAGGGTAAGGTTGTTTCTGGCATTTTTAGCGATGGAGAGCGGAAATTTGAATTGAAGGGAAGTAACTCTTACTTTAACACAAACATAAAGTGTGAAGGTCATTTCGAATAAGTTTCGCGGTAACTATTCAGCCAAGTGAAATCGGACGTAATTAGTATGTTAAAAATTAAGTATGGGTAGGGTGGACTTCGTCGTGAGCTCAGTCGAACGATTAAGGCGCTGTCTTTTGGGCCGAATCCACCTTCATAATACCCACCCCTCAATCCCCTCCTGGGAGGGCACGCAGGGGTGGGTTCGCTTCGCTTAATCCACCCTACCCACTAGAGGAATCACCTTTTCGGTAATTGATAGACAAATCAGGTGCTGTTTCGGCATTAATGTTTTCCTGAAATTTCTGCAAAGTGGAAAGGAGTTAAAATGAAATACACAAGATTTATCTTGTTTTTTTTAGTTTTTGCTTTTGCCGTGACAACGGCAGAATTTGCCGGTGCGGATGAGGTGAAATGCCCTCTGTGTGGTGCGCCACTGGAAGGAAATGAAAATACGGACTATCAGATCACCTTTGCCGATGGTAAAACGGTATCATACGGTTGTCCACACTGCGGGTTATGGGAACATGCGAAAAATAAAGGCAAAATAAAATCGGCAAGGGCAAGGGATTTTATTAGCGGCGAATGGATGGATGTTTCAAAGATGTACATGCTCTCTCATAGCGATGCTGTTCCTGCTTGTTCAGATAACTGGATTGCCTTTGGCAAAAAGGCCGAAGCTGAAAAATTTCAAAAAGGTTTTGGTGGGAAAATTTACACATTTGAAGATGCCCTTGAAGAGAGAGGCAAACAACCATCAGGGCATTAGTAATTGTTTGTATAGCCGAACAGCACTTGATAATTAAATAGCATAGGAATTTTCATTTTAATTAAGCAGGTTTCGCGACCATAACCAATATGGCAAATAATCTGTTGAAGATCTCCCCTTCATCCCCTCCTTGCGAAGGAGGGGAAAGAGGGGAGGTTATATAAGTTCAGAAGGAGAGGCATTATGAAAAAATATTTTATTGCCGGCATGTTTGCAATAGCATGCATAGCCTTTTCGTATAATACGTTTGTATGGGCACAGGCTGAGGAAAAGAAGGCGTTGACACCTGAAGAAGCTGCTGAAGCGCAGAAGAAACTGGATGAGGCGCTGCAAAAATTAAAAAAGGTGTTCAAAAACGTGCCGAAGATTGACAATGCTGGTACTATTACGGGTGTAGTAACTTGCCAGAAAATGAGGAATAATGCCGATGCAATAGTGTTTATTGAAAAAGTTGGGGATAATAAGTTTGATCCACCTGCCGAGCATGCAATTGTTGATCAGCTTAACCTGACGTATGTACCCAGGGTTGTTGCTATACAGAAGGGGATTGTGGTGGACTTTCCAAACAGTGATGCGGTACGTCACAATGTATTTTCACCGCCGGGGTCTGCATTACAATTTAACCTGGGAACCTATCCCGCGGGTGTTGTTAAAGAGGTTCTTTTTGATATCGCCGGAGAGACTCCGCTTCTCTGTAATGTTCATGCAGAGATGGCGGGATATGTTGTGGCATTTGAGAATCCTTATTTTGCGATTACTGATAAGGACGGTAATTATAGCATTGAAGGTGTTCCGCCCGGAAAGTACGTGCTAAAGACCTGGCACGAAAAACTCAAGGAAGTGTCACAAGAGGTCACCGTTGAAGCCGGTAAGGCTGCTACCATAAATTTTGAGTTAAAAAGAAGAAGATAGGCATTGACCAAACACTGGATATAAATAATAACTTCGTGCCTGACGGTGTATCTACTCTGGACGTCAATCTCGGTCAGGAGTTCGTATACTCGTTTTATGGATACACAATCTTTCAACGAGGAGGATTACCATGTATTTTAAACAAATTGAAGTGCCGGGGATCGGTTGCCTTTCTTATGTGATTGGTTGTCCCACCGCTAAAATAGCGGCGGTTATTGATCCGAAAAGAGACGTGCAGGATTACCTTGATATCGCGAGAACTCAAGGAATGAAGATTACCCACGTTATCGAAACGCACGCCCATGCTGATCACGTGAGCGGCAATCTAGAAATTCGCTCCCGTACCGGCGCTGATATCTATTTTCATGAGACAGCGCCCGTCACCTTTGAACATAAAACCTTAAAAGAAGGGGATTGTATAGAATTAGGTACGGCAAAACTCGAGGTGGTTTATACTCCCGGACACACACCACATTCTCTTTCTCTTTTGGTAACTGATAAAAGCAGGTCAGAAGAGCCATGGCTTGTTCTCAGCGGTGATCTTGTTTTTGTCGGAGACATTGGAAGGCCTGACCTTGCAGGCAAGGAACTGTTAGAGCAGCAAGTGGAAAATCTTTATGATAGTATTTATAAAAAACTGGGCAAATTATCCGACCGTTTGGAGGTCTTTCCTGCCCATGGACAAGGTTCGCTTTGCGGGAAAGGAATGAGTTCCAAAACCAGCACTACGTTGGGATATGAGCGCCGTACAAACCCCCTGCTCCGTCTTGATTCTCTCAATGAATTTAAAAAGCACTTTATGCAGGAATATCCTGCCCGTCCAAAGAGTTTTTCGCACATGATATCAATGAACACGAAAGGCGCGCCATTGTTGGATAGACGCACTGAAGACAGGCCTCTTACTCCATCTCAATTTCGGGAAGCAATGGAAAGGGGAGCAAAGGTCATTGATACAAGAGATGCGCCTGCTTATGGCGGCGTGCATATTCCGGGGAGTATTAACATTGGTTTTGGAAGTCAAATGGCTAATTGGATTGGCATGGCAGTGGAGCCGGAGTCGGATATCCTCCTTGTCTTTACCGAAGATGAAAAGTATCGGGATATGTGTGCTCTCCTTTTCAGGATTGGTTATGATAATATTCTTGGGTATTTGCAAGGCGGTGTTCCCGGATGGCAGGAGCATGGTTATCCGATAGAGAGACTTTCCCAGATGTCGGTGCAGGAATTACAGAAAGAAATTACAGGGAATACCGATCTGCGTATCATAGACGTCCGGTCGGAATCAGAATGGAATAAAGGGCACATAGAAGCAGCCGAACTTTTGCCATTACCGGAAGTGCTTCTTAAGGATGTGGATCTGCCCAAAAAAGAAAAAATTATCGTTACCTGCCGTGTAGGATATAGGGGAAATATAGGAGCCAGTTACTTGCAAATGCATGGATTTACCAATGTACACAATCTTGCCGGTGGAATGCTGGCATGGACTAACGCAGGGTTTCCGGTAACGGTATAATATTGTCTTTGCCATTGTCTCTCCGGGAAAACGCAGCGTAATCTTACGTACCGGCAAATTACCGGAAATCTGGATTCATCAGGAGAAGTGATACGCCGCTTGCGGGAAAAATGGAGATTATTGGTTATATTGCTTCGGTTATCATTGGTGTTTCGCTTGGCCTTATAGGTGGAGGCGGCTCTATACTCACGGTGCCGGTGCTCGTTTATCTTTTCGGTATTGAGCCGGTTCTTGCCACTGCGTATTCACTTTTTATCGTCGGTGTTACAAGTCTTGTTGGCGCTTTGCCCAAATACCGGCAGGGGCTGGTGGAGCTGAAAACTGCGGTCATATTTGGCATACCATCCATAGCTGCAGTTTTTGTTACCCGCAAATTTCTTGTGCCGCTAATTCCGGGTCGTCTTTTTAGCGTGAGTGGCCTTGAAATAACCAAACCTGTTTTTATCATGGTTTTGTTTGCCTTCTTCATGGTTTTTGTTTCTTACTCCATGATAAAAAACGGAATAGAGGAAAATGAAGATCAGCAACCACAACGATTTAATTACCCCATGATAGTGCTGGAGGGAACTGTTGTTGGTATTCTTACCGGGCTTGTAGGCGCCGGCGGAGGATTTTCAATTGTTCCTGCGCTGGTAGTATTCAGTAAACTGCCGATGAAAATGGCTGTGGGAACTTCATTACTTATTATAGCTGCCAAATCATTGATCGGTTTTACCGGTGATCTTTCTCACTATACCATGGATTGGGAAATGCTGCTTATTGTTACAACAGCAGCCATGGGTGGAATATTTATTGGCAACGCCCTGAATAAAAAAGTTCCCGGCGAAAGGCTGAAAAAATGGTTTGGCTGGTTTGTGCTGGGGATGGGTATTTTTGTTATCGCAAAAGAGCTTTTTTTCAATAAGTGATGTGACAGGAGTTATGACATGGCAAAGCGGTAACTAAAAAGGATTTAGCCACAAGGACACAAAAGAAGTGACACAAACATGCAAAAAAGAAGTTTTTGCCGGGTAATACGATACAAGCTAAATCCAATTTTCATTTTATCCCCGAAAGGGAGAAAGAAGGGGGGCAAATTATTATTACGGATATACCTTTTGTATCTGATATAATTTTGAAACGGCGAAACCATTACAAATACAAGTACGAAGATACAGTATATCAACTGGTATTGATACAAAAGAAAAGAACGTGAGGATGAACAATGGAATATGACAAAACGAAAGAACCCGCGTCACAAGAAGGCCTGAATATTTCCAAAATAACGGAACTCTTAATGAATCTATCCGTGCGTATTGATTCCCTTGAAAGATCGTTGGCAAACATTGATGGCATTGCCAAAAAATTTCCTGCGGTGATGGCGATAACGACCGATACCGTAGACGAGTTCTATCGCAATGCGGCGGCATCAGGGATCGATATTGAAGAACGCTTAAAAAAAGTAAGTGAACTGCTAATCAGGCTTACCGATCCCAAAAAGATCGATACCCTTTCCCAATTCATAAATACTATAGACACGGTGACGCCCCTCCTGAAACAATTCGGGAGAGTGCCTGACACCCTTGCCGTGATTGTGGATTCATTTGATGAACTGTGCAAAAATACTGAACGAGCAGGAATCGATTTCGGATTGATTATGAAGCAAGGAAAGGACGCAGCAGCGAAACTGAACGAGCTCCTCAAATCTGACGAGTTGAAATCGCTCATGAATTCTGGCATTTTGAACCCGAAGGC
>JAUPKS010000037.1 GCA_030837315.1 Planctomycetota bacterium | reverse complement strand
TGCAAAATCAAAACGATGACGGTTTAATGCTAACACCTATTTTGCGGCCTGTCAATAGGTTTGGTGAAAGTAAAGCAGGGGAGATTATTCGTAACGCAATGACACCACCGGGTCGATTCGTGCAGCCCTCAAAGCCGGATAGATGCTAAAAATCACGCTGCTTACAATGGCAATGACCGCAGTGAACACGATACTGATCGGATCCACAATGGTAGGAATCTGATTAAAATAATACACTTCAGGTGGAAATGGTCTCCAGCCTGTGGTAGTATATAGTATATTTTCCAGCCAGTTGATCCTTAACACAATAGATAGGCCAGCAGCAACTCCCACACATGCGCCAGTGCTGCCGATAAGCAATCCATTTAACAGGAAGATAGACATGATGCCCTGCGTGGTTGCTCCGAGTGCTTTTAAAATACCAATGTCTTTGGATTTTTCAAGGACGATCATAGTAAGAATTGCAAGGATATTAAATCCTGCCACCACAATAATAAAAAACAATATAAATGCCATTACACGTCTTTCCATCATTACCGCGATCAAGAATGTTTTTCTTGCATCTTCCCATGTTTGTACATAATATTCAAAGCCCAGCGCCGCCTGAAGTTCGTCCCGTACCTGATTTGCATGGCGATAATCGTCCAATTTTACGCTTATGCCGGTGACGGCATCTTTTTCTTTCGAACCAGTTAGTTCTTGTGCTATGGTGAGGGGGATGTATACGTAATTTTTATCAAAATCGTACATGCCCGATTTAAATTTTCCGGCGACAATGAATGCCTTTACACTAATCTTGTCCCATTCTTTCAGGGTGACAAGTACGACTTGTTCTCCGTCTTGAATGAAGCTCTCTGTGTCCTTTTCTGGTTCACCCGGGCCAATTCTTAGTAATTCAGAACCACCAAAGGTGCCCGCGGTATTTTTTTCTCCGTGAGTTTTTAATAAATCTTCGGGTTGATTTCCAAAGGGGGTGATGTATGACTGAAAATCGCACACGTTTGACTCCGACGAAGGGTCGATTCCTTTGAAGTAAACAAATTCCTTTCTGTTTCTCAATTTGATGAGTGCCGGACCCTCTACATAGGGTGAACAGGCAACTACATGATCAAACGTTTTTATTTTTTCGATGACGTGTTTATGGTCTTCGAGTCCGTATATGCCGCCCTTTAATACAATAATATGTGCCAGCGTGCCTCTTATCCTGCTTCGGAGTTCCTGATCAAACCCGTTCATTACGGAAAGTACCACGATCAAGGTCATTACTCCAACGGCAACTCCGGCTATGGCGAAAAACGATATCTTTCGGCTGCGTAAGTATCGTAGACTAACGAAAAGATTATACATAAGACAGGATTTACGTTGTTATTTTATGTTGTTAAATATATAATTCCAAAATTCTAGCATATCTAAATTATCTTAGGCAATTAAATAATAAACTTGATGTCCTGGAGATGGCGAATGTTATATTTTAAAACCGCAGGGGAATCACACGGAAAATGTTTGATTGCGATTCTTGAAGGGTTTCCGGCAGGGGTATATATTGATGAAGTGGTTATCAATAAGGAAATGAAGCGAAGACAAGGAGGATTGGGCAGGGGTGGGAGAATGCAGATTGAGGAAGACCGTGTAGAGATACTCTCCGGGATTAGGAAAAATATAACCTTGGGTAGTCCGATTTGTTTAATGGTTAAAAATAGTGATTATAAAATTAATGAGTTGCCAGCCGTTACCCGTCCCAGGCCAGGCCATGCAGACTTGGCTGGTGTTATGAAATATAATCAAAAAGATGCACGAACCATATTGGAACGGGCAAGTGCGAGGGAAACTGCTGCACGGGTTGCTGTTGGTGCAGTGGCAAAGATTTTACTCTCTCTTCTTGGAATAGGGGTATTTGGTTATGTAAAGGGGATTGGGGGTATAAACTCAGATAAATTCATTAAGGATATGGATATTGCAGAACAAATTCGCGAAAAAAGTCCCATCTATTGTATTGACCATGATATTGAAGGAAAAATTATTGAAAAGATAAAACAAACAGCAGAAAAAGGGGATTCCCTTGGTGGTATTATCGAAGTGATTGCCTATGGATTACCTGTGGGATTAGGGAGCCACACCCAGTGGGATCTCAGATTGGATGCGAAGCTTGCCTATGCACTGATGTCTGTTCAAGCAATCAAGGGAATAGAATTGGGTTTGGGTTGTGATGCAGCCAATAAATTCGGCTCAGAGATACACGACGAGATTTTTTATGAAAAGCCAAAACAGGGCAAGTCGGTAACCGGTGGTTTTAAGAGGCATACAAACAATGCCGGAGGAATAGAAGGTGGTATAAGTAACGGGGAGCCGATTGTGGCAAGGGCATATATGAAACCTATTCCCACATTAAAAAAACCATTAAGGTCTGTGGATTTGTTGACAAAAGAGCCAATTGTGGCTACGTATGAGAGATCTGATGTATGCGCGGTTCCCGCAGCTTCCGTTGTTTGCGAAGCTATGGTTGCTCTTGAAATTGCCAGGGCATTCTTAGAAAAATTTGGTGAGGATAGTATCGATGAGGTTAAACGAAATTACGAAGGATATCTTTTAAGTATTTGCGTATGATTGCAAATTTTACTTGAATAATTATCATGTTTTGTTAACATACATCTCTTTTCTGTGCTACTGTGCTAGCGTAGCTCAACGGCGGAGCAGCGGTTTTGTAAACCGCAGGTTGTGGGTTCGAGTCCCACCGCTAGCTCCATATATTAGTTTTTTGATAATTGAGGAAGGGAATGTTAAAAAGGGTGGATACCCGAGTGGCCAAAGGGGACAGACTGTAAATCTGTTGGCATAGCCTTCGGAGGTTCGAATCCTCCTCCACCCACCATTTTACAAAAAAGCTTATTGTGTTCCTTCGAAAAGCGAAAAAGTACAAGCGCAGACATGGAAATCAATCTGATGGTTTGCCGGAAGTCGGATAATTAGCTCTCTTATGAAAAGCTGCATTGAACGAATGGAAAATGTCTTCGGATTCAACTTAATTTTATTAGATAAAAAGAGTGTTGTTGTGCTAACGGTGCCATTTGTTTTTCTGCGGGCGTAGCTCAATGGTAGAGCCCTAGCCTTCCAAGCTAGTCATGTGGGTTCGATTCCCATCGCCCGCTTTAGCTTGAGACAAGTATTGTAATATTATGGGAGCGACGTGTGCTAGATTATGCATGAACGAACTATGGTTTTGCAAGTAAACACTAGTGTCTAGCGAGTTGTCGCGATAAAGAAAGTTGCCACAGTCTTAAGTAGATTAATTCTTAAGAAAAATATACATAAAATATATATTTATATTTGACATCGGTGTTTTAATGTGCTATTATCTGCCTTTTCCGCTGCCTATATTAGAGGTAATAATAGACGAGAAATACTATAAAGGTTTTGCGTTTTGCAGCTTTTGATATTTGCTGCTGTAGCTCAGTGGTGGAGCACGTCCTTGGTAAGGACGAGGCCATGGGTTCAAATCCCATCAGCAGCTCCAAGAAAAATAAAAAGAGTAAACTAAAAAATGGTGAGTGGTTGAAAAGAGGGGGAGTTAAGTACGATGGGGAAAGAGACATTTAAGCGGACGAAGCCGCATGTGAACGTTGGGACGATAGGGCATGTAGATCATGGGAAGACGACGTTGACGTCGGTGATAACGCATGTGTTAGCGAAGCAGGGGTTGGCTAAGGAGAGGGCGTACGATTCGATAGACAAGGCGCCAGAGGAGCGGGAGCGTGGAATAACGATAGCGATATCACATGTGGAGTACGAGACGCAGAAGAGGCATTATGCCCATGTGGATTGTCCAGGTCATGCGGATTATGT
>JAUPKS010000304.1 GCA_030837315.1 Planctomycetota bacterium | reverse complement strand
GCAAAAAATGTGGTAGTGTTCAAGGTTGGAAAATTAATGCGGGAAAAGGTTGGCAATCCAAAGCAGGCCCAACAACCTACCCAGGGTACTTAAACTATGCGGATACTGTATGATGAAACAAAAGCAGGTCATTCAAAAAGGAACTATAAAATATATTAATGGCAATCGTGCAACCGTCGAACTAATAAAGCCTGATTCACAAGAGTGTAAAAGCTGTGGTGTTTGCATGGGGATAGAAAACAAATCCAATCTTTTAGAAGTCAATACATTTCCTGGTTTAGATGCGGGCCAGCAGGTAACGTTAAAAATAATCGAATATTCTCCGTATAAAGGCATGTTTCTCGTTTTAATCCTTCCTGTCATAAGCCTGATGATTGGCAGTTTATTAGGGCAGAAGTTTTATTTTATCTACCCAAATTCGCAAGACGTTAGAATGGTATCTTGCGGGTTTATTTTCTTTGTATTATCTATTTTATCCTTAAGTATATATGATAAAAAAATAAGAAACAAAAAAAGCATACATCGGAAAATCATATCAATAGATATTCAAAACAATATTGATCCAATTACAAAATAAGCTGTCACGTCTCTGTTAATAACTTCCCTGAATTCTTCATCTCGTATCAAATAGCTATGCATCAAACGTCCTCAACATCTGACAAAACATTGGCATCTTTTCACCAGCAAACATGCGATCTTTATGTTGGCAAACTATTGGGAGGAAAATATGAAATAATAGAAAAGATTGCTGTTGGAGGCTGGAGTACTATATATAAAGCCAAGAGAAGGTTACTTAATATTGACGATGTTGTAGCCGTGAAAATATTGCATATAAACTTAAGTGATAATCCGCAAGACATTAAGAGATTTTATAACGAAGCATCTACTATCTGTGAATTACGCCACCCCCACGCAATTCATCTGTACGATTTTGACAGAGATGCAAACGGTACCATTTACATGGCCATGGAGTTTATTCATGGCAGGAATTTAAAAGAAACGATAAGGGATGTTGGGCCATTTAATGTGGCGAGAATGCTACATATCATTTTCCAGGTTTGTGACGTAATTTCGGTAGCTCACAAACATCAGAAAAAGATCATACATCGGGATATTACGCCGCAAAATATTATGTTATCTAAAGCTGGAGAGTTAGGCGATTTTGTAAAAGTCTTAGATTTTGGAATAGCAAAACTCCGAACGCATGATAGTGTATCTCTGACTGGAAGCATTGTGGGAACCCCCCTTTATATGGCGCCCGAACAATGGAGAGGTGGGTGTGACGAAAGGACAGATATCTATTCTTTGGGAACAATTATGTATGAAATGTTAACGGGTAAGACTCCATTTAGCGGGGATCAAATTACCTTGATGAACAAACACCTGAATGAAAAGCCTCCACCTTTCCGGAAGATGCACCAAAAAATAGAGATTCCCAAATACATAGAGCACATCATTTTCGATTGTTTGGAAAAAAATAAGGATAAGAGACCTCAATCGGTAGACGAACTCAAATCGTTGTTACAAAGTGGGAAAAGCAGCTTCAGATTGAAATTTACGAATTATTCTAAAAGCAGCCGGCTTGGGATAATTCTCATTTTTCTGTCAATACCACTAGCGCTCTATACGTACCTTGTGTCAAAAGAACAGAAAGAAAATACTGCAGTTCCAAACAATCTGGTTTCTTTTCTTGACGCATATAAAGGCACTCCGGTATTGCAAAAAAACGATAATGATACTATGCAAACAATTCAGGACAACATCTTTGGAAAGTTTCCAGATAGAGAGATGAATAAAAATAATGGATTATATAATAACAATCCTATCCTCGGCAGGATGTCAACCTCGACCTCACATTCTGCTAACGATAGCGATTTTAATCATACTGCCGATGCGAAAATGACCAGCAGCAATAATTTGCCGGATAAAATAATTGACAATATTAAGAAATATGACATTGTTAAGGACAGAAAAGAAACGGTACAAGATACAAAGGAAATAGTAAACGGTGAGATACTCGGTTGGCTGCAGGATTATATAAAGGCCTTGGAAAAAGGAGACATTAAAACATTAAGAGAGCTGGGACATATATCTACTGAAAAAGAGGAAAAGAAACTCCAGCAACATTACTTGTATGTTCGAGATGTTAATATGTCTGTCAAAAATGAGGTAATTGATATAAGTGATATAAGTAATGATCAAAGCCAGGTTACCATTAGCTTTGACAGAGTGGATGAATGGACAGATGAGCGTGGTAACCGACATAGTGAAGTTTTGCCAAGAATAACCAAAACGCTTTGTAAAGAAGATGGGGTATGGAAGATTGTAAAAAAGAACAATGAGTTAACCCGGCAGGCTATACTCTATAAAAAGTATAAAGACATGGTGGATAATATTACGGTAAAATATGGTGGTTTACTGGAACAAATCAACGATCGTTTTAGGAAATAAATTGAGGTATAGAGGAACTCTTTTTTGGTTGCGGCTACGCCGCGCTGGGTATATGGTATATCGATATAATATTTGCTTTATAGCATGTATAGTAACCTTTGTGTTTTGTCAAACTATATTCTCGAATAGTACGAACTCACGTATTTCGGATATCAAAGCCAGTGGCCCGGCTCATGGGAGAATTCTCAGCGACCTGGGAAGTCCCTCAAGTAACGCTTTGGTCGTTTCAAATATTGCTCCCTGTGCAATCGCTGCAAGTAGTGGTGGTGGTACGGGCGATTTTGGTCCGGAAATGATGAATGATGGCAGAGAAAAGGGAGATTGCTCTTACCATTGGATAAGAACGCAGGATGCACTTGGGCGCAAAAAGAATGCTTGGGTCCGGCTTGATTGGAATGAAAAAGTGACCGTCACAAACATGACCATCCAGACAACGGAATGTAACGGAAGCTGCGGTGATGATTCAAAAGATCCTCTTTATATAGATTCAGGCAGAAACCTTGGTGTCGGGTCAGTTCAGTATGTGGGTAAGGATGGAATTACGTGGATTAGCGATGGCGAATTTGTAAATAAAACAGGAGACATTGAATATTCGTTCAGAAAACCTGTAACCACGAAAGCTATTCGTATCAGGAAAATTTCACCTTCCACACAATGTAAGGGACAACAATCTAACCCCGTTGTTTTTGAATGGAAGGTCTATGGTACGCCCGCCTGTAAATAAACACCTTCAACGCTTTTCCCGCGAACGATAGTATTTTGTAATTTTGATAGGCAATTAGCAATAGGTAGGAATAAATTTTTACTTGACTTTCAAGAGTATTTAATGTCTATTTGTAACCACATGTTTATACACCGATAAAGGCAAACCCTGAGTAATCGGGGGACGCAAAGTAAAGGGTCTTAAACTTACAGGGACGTAGGGATAGAAAAGATAGCCTTACTGCCGAAGACAGGTTCTCCATTCAGTGAACGTCTTTGCAGTAAGGCTTTTTTTTTGAAAGGAGTTTACGTCATGCGTGCAATATTTTTCACAGCAACTGTTTGGTTCTTCGTTTTCATGCTGGCCTTTTCTTCTTCATTCGGGAAAGATCAGTGGGTTTCCGAATCAGATCAGGGTATTTATGAATTCGGCGAAAGAGTACTACAGGATCTAAGTTATCAGTATGATACAGAACTTTTGAGGGAGTGTATGGGGTTTTATTTGGATAACCAGCAGTTTGATAGTCCGCAGGGAAGCTACACCAAGGCTATTCGTCTTGGTTATCAAATTGTTACTATCGATCATAAGGACATCGATACATATACAACTATGGCCTGGTTGTTGTGGTCGAAATGGGTGTGTTGGACTAAAAATCCGAATCGAATGCCCGATGGTAAGGGAAAAGCTGATGAAGCCGTTGATCTTCTGAATTGGGGAAAACAATGGAACCTGAAATCGGAACGCTTTTACAAAGAATCCGCAGATACGATATGGCCGTTGGCGAAATATCACCGGACGGATCTTTACGATTTTGTGATTGAAAACTATCGAAAAGCGGATCTTTTAGCGGGATCAAATGACCTTTTGAGAGTGCGAATCCGTTTAAATCTTGGTCATATCTACCGGCAAATTAACGAGAAAAAACCTGCTACCTATTGGTATAAAAGGGTCCTTGAGATTGCCCCCAACAATGAAGTTGCTGCCCGTTGTCTTGCACATTTGGAAAATAAACCTGACAGGAAAACCCTCCAGTAGTACGATTGGGTGGTGATGCTAAGTTTTCCCAAAGATGATGAGGATGGGGTATTTTCTGTTTGTTGTGGTTTGAAAGGTCTCATTTTAATGGATAAATACGAACACTAACCTTATCAACCCTATTATCAAGAGTATAATTCCTATGAATTTAGCTAACTTCTGAATAAAAATCAGCAATATGCCTAGTCCAATTATGATAAATGGGCTAGCTCCGCTTATAAAATTACCAAGTTGCTGAGGAATTGACATTGCTTTAGGAATTACTTCCTGTCCGAAAACAACTTTTAATGTAAGAGAATTTACAATCAATAAAGTGATAAACAGATATCTCTTCATATATTTCATAATGAGTTTCTATTCCGGTTGAAATATTTAATTAAAGACAAAAATCATTGCCAGAAAAATTTACGAGAAAGCAATCTTGCCTTGTAGACAGGCCATAATTGGCCACAGTCAAGGAAAATAGAAATGTGTTAAATACCAGAAACCCCTGCTTCCAATGGTTGAGCGGAAGGACTTCGAATCCAAGCCCCTTTGAATACCGCATATTTTAAAGGGTATTTATCTTTTTGTCTAGTGTTTTCTCTTGATTGATTTTGCTGGAAATTCTTAAACTTAAGGGATAACATCTTAAACGGTGTTATCCCTTGTTATATCCTATCAGGTGTTGCGGAATACAGGTAAAACAATAAAAGATGCTCACAGAATGGCGGGATTCAAGGGAGATGTAAACGGTAGCGCACCATATAAAATCGAAGGAAATATCAGAAACGACGCCTTGACTGACCGTAAGCTTTTGAAAATTTCAAAGAAAGTAGCGAAACAAATCCTGGGAATTGCAGAGGAAACGTTGAAGAATCGTAGGGATGATCCTGCCATACAAGCGCTATGTGTGAAATCGGCTAAGCAAATTATTGAGGGACAAGAAGACCGTATAGAACCAAAAAAGAATATCAACCTGAATGCGAATGCTCATTGCAACCTTTATTTTTCCCCCGTCGATTTGAGCCAATACAGGCTAAAAGTAGGCGAAGTGGTGACAATTTACGAGATGCAGGGCTCAAGCATATAACCTGTCTGCAGACAGACAAGATCGGATACCTTCTTGGGTGCGTATAATTTTTTAGAAAAATGATGTTCATTTAGCAAGGCTGGAGACTGAGCAGCAGAAGTCGGAATTATTGCCAGATGACAATTCAATGTCACGGACATTGCAGGACATCGATCTGTGGATAGGAATACCCATGTAAAGGGTTAACTTTAGAAGTCATGACCTTCTGCAGTTGGCATTTTTCTAATATATCCTTATGTGTTTACAGTAAAGAAAAGGCTTGTACATGTTTGCTTTTCCGTAAACGTCAAGGGCTAAAAAGCTGATTTTTATCCTGGAATACCTACGAAAAATAAAAGATATTATTTTGGCAAACAGTCTGAGGGAAGTGGCAAAAATCAAATAATGTGATATAATAAAGGTGGAGAGGAACTAAGAGAGAGTTAATGAGGTTAAACGTTCCTCAAGATATAAAAATAAATCTAAAGGTTGTATTGATGTATCTGATCGACCGCTCTTAGTTCCCCTCCTAAAGCTCTTTGAAATTATCAGTAACATTGAAATAAGACCCGTCCAACAAAAATAAAAAGTATATAAAGTGCGTCGTAGTCTTTAAAATGTTACTGTTAATATAATGCTTCCTTAACCCGATGGAAAAACAGAAAGGGGTATACGTAATGAGGAAGTTAGACATGTAGCTTGGTATGTCAGAAATGGCATATCAGGCTATTTTTGTTTATGGTTATTAAATTTTGGGCTTTTGAGAATTTTGATAAGTATTT
>JAUPKS010000303.1 GCA_030837315.1 Planctomycetota bacterium | reverse complement strand
GCATAGTTACGACTAAACCTGTGTTAACTCAGGTAATTTTGACCAGGAAATCTATCCTGTCATACCTGCCTGCTGATAGTTATTCTCTGTTAACTCAAAACAAGCAAACTGAATAGTTGTCAGAGAAGATACCTTATTGAATCTGAGGTAATATCCTGTGGTTCGGACAATACACGCAGTTGTAAAAGGCCGTGTGAGATATAAGGTGGATGGGCTTTATCGCTCGCACGCCCTTAAAAGACAACTTGAATTGAGGCTTTTGGAAATCGAGGAAATACATTATGCCTCTGCAAGTACATGGACGGGAAATATTCTCGTATGCTTTAATTCAGAAAACGGCACGGCTGAGATAGCATCATTTATTACGCGTATACTATCAGAATACAGAGAACGGAATGCCGTCCATGAAAAAGCAGACCTCTATAGTGACGACAATGATGGGAAAATCGTATATTTTTCTACATCCCGCGCAGAAAATAAAGAACCAATCAGGCACAATCGGCAATCCAGTCAGAACCATCCAACTACTTCCCGGAAGACAAAAAATATTTACTCAAGTCGGGAAAAGCTGAAAAGATTCATAACCGGTGATGAAGAACAAAAAGCCGAATCCTGGCATCTCATGGATGTGGAAGCCGTTCTTGCTTCGCTGAACACCTCATGGGTATCGGGATTATCTGATGAATCAGTCAGACAAAATCTTGGAAAATACGGTCCCAACCTCCTGCCGGAATCGGTTCCCCGTTCCGGGTTCAGCATCTTTTTTGGTCAGTTAAAGTCCCTGCCAGTAGCCCTCCTGGGTGCAGCTGCGGTCATTTCCATGTTTACCGGCGGACTTGTGGATGCCATTATCATCATGAGTGTTGTTGTCATCAATGCAACCATAGGTTATGTGACCGAAAGCCAATCTGAAAAGACGATTAATTCTCTAAAAAGCCTCGTCAGGCCATCTGCCTTTGTACTAAGAAATGGTAATCTCAAAGAAATAAAGGCAGAAGAGATTGTTCCCGGAGATATTTTGGTTCTCAGGCCAGGATGTTATATAGTAGCGGATGCCAGGCTTATAGAGGTAAATCGTTTGAGCGTTGACGAGTCTACTCTTACTGGTGAGAGTATGCCAGTTACGAAAACTGCTGCACCAATTACCATAAAAAAAGATATACCTCTGGCTGACAGGGTAAATATGGTCTATATGGGAACTTTAGTTACTGGTGGGCAGGGGATTGCTGTGGTGGTAGCGACGGGTAGATTTACCGAGGTAGGCCAGATTCAAACCCTGGTGGGAGAGGCAAAACCACCGGAAACTCCCATGGAAAAACAACTGGACAAACTGGGAACCCAACTGGTCATGATATCTGGTGCTGTATGTGGCGTTGTGTTTCTTATCGGACTTATCCGTGGATATGGTTTTATCCAGATGCTCAAGACCTCAATATCGTTGGCTGTTGCTGCAGTTCCCGAAGGTCTTCCAACGATTGCCACAACAACACTCACCCTTGGGATTAAAAATATGAGGAGGCATAATGTCCTTATCCGTCATCTTGATGCCGTGGAGACCCTTGGTTGCATTCAGACGCTCTGCCTTGATAAGACAGGGACAATAACCATGAATAAAATGACGGTCGTCGTGACATATGCCGGGATGAAACGTATGCAGGTGTCAGAGGGCCGATTTAGCTGTGGAAGGGAAAATATCAATCCATTTGCCTGTGACGAACTTTTGAGACTTATTCATATCTCCATTCTTTGTAATGAGACAGAGGTAAGCAATCAGAAAGGAGAGTACGTCCTCAGAGGTTCTCCTACCGAGAATGCCCTCATCCACGTGGCAATAAGTTCGGGAATTGATGTTATGTCGGTGAGAGAAGGGTATCCGGTTTTAAAGATAAATTACCGTTCTGAAAACCGAAATTATGTAAGTACGTTTCATACCATGAAGCCTCCTTCCGTATGCTTTGAACAGGATAATAATAAGGAGATGATTGGACAGAAGTCCTATCTGGTTGCTGTAAAAGGGAACCCCACGGAAGTTCTTCCCATGTGCTCATGGCAGGTAAAGGACGGGATAAAAACCCCTCTTACCGATGGCGAAAGACTCTTGATTGATAATGAAAACGAACGTATGGCAGGAGATGCCCTGCGTGTCCTTGGCGTGGCTTATACCTATAGCGATAACGGTGGACAGGAGGATTATCATAGCAATAAAGACCTGATTTGGCTCGGCCTTGTAGGCATGATGGATCCTATAAGAAAAGGGGTGAAGGAGGCAATCAGTGTCTTTCATCAGGCCGGAATTGAAACAGTCATGATCACGGGAGACCAGAGCCCAACAGCATATGCCATAGGAAAGGAGCTCAATCTAAGCCGGGGTGAAACACTCGAAATCCTCGATTCGACACATCTCTCAAACCTTGATCCTGATGTCATGACTGCACTGGCCAGAAAAGTAAACGTCTTTGCGAGAGTAAGCCCTGCCAATAAACTTACCATAGTCCAGTCCCTTCAAAAAGCACAGAAGGTGGTTGCGATGACCGGTGACGGTATAAATGACGGGCCGGCGCTGAAGGTGGCGGATATTGGAATTGCTATGGGACATTCAGGAACGGACGTTGCCCGTGAGGTTGCGGCTGTTGTGCTTGAAGACGACAATCTTGAAACAATGATCATTGCGGTAAGTCAGGGACGCACCATTTATAATAATATCAGAAAGTCCGTTCATTTCCTTTTAGCAACAAACATGAGCGAGATCATCGTTATGTTTACCGCTATTGCAGGAGGTATGGGACATCCCCTGAATGCCATGCAGCTCTTGTGGATTAACCTTGTTTCCGATATTTTCCCCGGTCTCGCCCTTGCCCTTGAGCCTCCGGAACCAGATATATTGAAACGTCCTCCAAGAAACCCCGCAGAGCCGATTGTCAGGACATCTGATTATAAGAGAATAGCCTTTGAGTCAGCAATGCAATCCGTCAGTTCACTGGGTTCTTATGGTTATGGCATTTTGCGATATGGTATGGGTCCGCGGGCGGGCACGCTGGCTTTTATGAGCCTGACCACGAGTGAACTCCTCCACGCATTAAGCTGTCGTTCGGAAAAACACAGTATATTCGATAGGATGACCGGGCAATCGCCATTGCAGCCAAATAAATATCTTACCATTGCCCTTGGAGGCTCACTTACCTTGCAAGCCCTTACTGTGTTAATTCCTGGTCTCAGAACACTGCTAGGAATTACTCCCATTAATGTTGTTGATGGTTTTGTGATCGGAGGTAGCGCATTCCTTTCATTTGTGGTAAATGAAATCACCAAAAACCGTGTATTCAGCGGTCAGCCAGCTATTGACAGTCAGAAGCAGAACGTTGAAGCCGGCTGTCAAAAAAGTGAAGGCAACAGTTTTACAAAAACTTGATATCTGAAAAATATTTTACAAATCCCTGATATGTAAGGATTTCTCCGTGTGCTCTGTGGTTAGGTTATGATATACTCCAAAATACGAGGTGAAAATTCATGACAAAAGACTTCATGTTTACATCAGAATCCGTAACAGAAGGACACCCAGATAAGCTCTGTGATCAGATTAGTGATGCAATAGTCGATCGTTTCCTTCAGCAAGACCCCAATTCAAGCATCATCGCCGAATGTGCGGTATCTACGGCTATCATTTTTATTGCAGCACGGTTCGCTTCGAATGCCAGTGTAGATATTCCTAATGTGGCGAGACAGGTAGTCCATCAGGTTGGTTACCAGCAATCCGACTTTAATAGCAAAACATGTAGTATTGTAACCAGTCTTAAAGAGTTACCGTGTAATATGGATGATTGTTTCGATGAAAAAAAACTATCTGAGGAAGAAATAGAACGGATTCCTGTGAGGAACCAGGTTACCGTTTTTGGTTTTGCATGCAACCAGACACCTGCCCTCATGCCTCTTCCTATCTGGCTTGCCCACAAACTTGCAAGGAGAATTACTTCCGTGAGGCTTCAAAAAATACTTACCTATCTTACTCCGGATGGGAAAACACAGGTAGGGATTGAGTATAGAAACCGAAGACCGCACAGAGTACACAGTATTGCCGTGATAGCAAGTCAAAATGAACCAGCGGTACCTGATTTAAAAAAATTAAAAGAGGATATCCGGGAGACAATTATCAATCCTGTATTTTCTGATGAAACTATCAACCTGGATGAAAAAACGAGGATATTTATAAATCCTGACGGTCCGCTCATCGTCGGTGGACCATCCAGCCACTCTGGCCTTACGGGACGAAAGAATGCAATAGATACGTACGGAGAATATTCCAGGCATAGCGGGGCTGCATTGAGTGGAAAGGACCCCATGAGAATCGACAGGATCGGTGCATATGTAGCAAGATATGCAGCAAAAAATATCGTTGCGGCGGGGCTTGCTGATGAATGTGAAGTTCAGCTGAGTTACTCCATTGGGTTTTCAAGGCCGGTAAGTATCCAGGTGGAAACCTTTGGCACCGGCAAGCTTTCAGATGCAGAACTTGTTGGACTCCTGGAAAAACACTTTGATTTTCGACTGGCAGGGATAATAAGACAATTCAATCTGAAGTACATGCCTTCAATTATTAAAGGTGGATTTTATAGAAAACTTGCCGCATATGGTCACGTTGGAAGAATGGATATTGGCCTTCCGTGGGAATGTATCGATAAAATAGAGGTGTTGAGATAAATGCTGGAAATGACACGCTGAACAGTTACTTTTTTTTGTTTCCATACATTGGGGAAATATTGAATGAACGACCTGCTTAAATTTATTGAACTGCCTTTTATCGCCGCATTAATAGGCTGGTTTACCAACTGGGTGGCTATTAAAATGCTGTTTCATCCGAAGAAAAGGATCAAGGTCGGTTTTGTTGAGATTCAGGGAGTGTTTCCCAAAAGGCAGAAGATTTTTGCTGAAAAATTGGGAAGTCTCGTAGCCCGGGAACTCGTTTCTGCCCATGACATAAAAGAAAAAATTAACACCATCGACCGTGAGGTGAAGGCATTAATAGATAACCACATCCATACCGCGTTAAGTACAAAATTAAAAGAGGCCTATCCCCAGATTGTGATGTTTGTCTATAATCACCTTATTCGCCAATTTAGGGATGTTACGATAAAGGAACTAGAAGCACTCATCCCCCTTGTCTTAAATATGTATAAAGAAAACCTGGAGAAATCACTGGATGTAGAAGCTACGATTGCCGGTAAGGTTTCCAATTTCTCTTCTGATAAGCTGGAGGAAATAATATTGTCCATTATGAAAAGAGAACTCAAATTTGTAGAAGTACTTGGAGGAGTATTGGGATTCACCATTGGGCTGATACAGGCGATATTGATAAATTTGTAGGATAAATTACCGGCAGCACCCAGCATGTCAGGTATTTTGCAAAAATGGATAATCTTTTTTTCTCAGTCATTGGTATCTCTTCCTCTGATCTATTATAAAGACACTTCCCTTTATAGCCTTCGCCTTTTTTTTCACCTCAGCAGCAACCGTGCCTATTTCAAGGAATGAATTGAAACGCGCATTTTCTCCTGAAATAACGACTGACAATGATACCGTCATTAGTGGGAATCGGCAATTTTTATTTTCTCTATCCAGAGTTTCTATATAACCGTTTTTCACATCATGTTCATCGTAAAAAGTGGGAACTATGTCATCAAATTTGGCAATAAAACTCGTACACAGTTCATGGATTTCCTCCGAAAGAATAACGGAAAAAAAGTCGTCTCCTCCAATATGCCCGATATATCCAACCCTTGAATTTGTAAATGCCCCTACGATCAGGTCAGCTGTCCTTTTTAGCACCTCGTCACCTTTGCAAAAACCATAATAATCGTTATACGCCTTAAAGTTATCCAAATCGAAGTAAATACAGGCAAAATCCTGTTTGGTTTGGATTTGTTTTTCAACAAAAGCCTTGATAGAAAGATTTCCCGGCAGTCCCGTCAGGGGATTTGATTGAGATGCGTATCGTATTTTCAGGGCAGTCATCCTTTCCAACAGGGCATGAACCGTGGAAATTCCATAATATTTCTTGTTTTTTGTTATAATGAATGCGTCATAAAGTCCCGAAATATTTCGAGACAACACCTGTTGAGCAACGGAGTCAATATTTAGATTGAAATCCATTACGAGGAAATTTACGTTCATTACGTATGACACCGGACGATTGTAAAATAAATCGTAACCAAATCTTTTGCTTAATTTTGAAAAAAGTTCTGTCTTCATGAGAAGTCCCACCGGGATCCCTTCATCAACGATTGGTACTCCCAGAATTTCATGGTTTATATTGAACATGTTTACCAGTTCAACAACCCGGGTTTGAGAATTAAATACCGGGGGATCAATAGACGTTATACTTCCGATTCTCGTGTCATCCAGGAAATTATCTTCACGGTAATGATACACAGCAATCTTGTGTTTTATCATATCAGGGATGGGTTGCAGAGAGGAAGACGGTTTCCCAAAGAGATAACCTTGTCCCCAATCAACCCCTAATGTCCTGACCGTTCCATATTCATCAAAGGTCTCTATCCCCTCAGCGACAACCTTTGAATTAAATACTTTATGACACATTTCGATGATCATTTTTAAAATAGCCTGCTTTTTAAAGGACTTATCAACATTCTCTATGAGAAACTTGTCAATTTTCACAATATGGGGATTTGTCTCGGAAATCAGTCTTAAGCCCGCATTTCCAGAGCCGAGGTCGTCTATGGCTATGGAAAACCCCTGGGATTGATAATGAGCTAACGCGTCAAAAAAGGCCATTGAATCTTTAATAAAGGCCCTTTCTGTAATCTCAAGGACGACATTGTCAATTTTCAGCCCGTATTTTTCTATTAGGTATAGCGTCTTACCCTTATCATGTTTTTGATATGCCAGAGACGCGGCATCTATATTGATAAATAATTTCGTGGATTTTGTATCTAAGGGTAATTTACTGGCATTCAAAATTGCCTTTTCCCTGCATATCATATCCAGGTCTTCCACTAAGACAAGCATTTCCGCAATCTCAAAGAGGTACGCCGGATTTTCAAATATACTTGCCTCCGGCCCCCTGCTTAAAGCCTCATATCCCACGATATCCCCTGTCGTAAGGCAAACAATGGGTT
>JAUPKS010000302.1 GCA_030837315.1 Planctomycetota bacterium | reverse complement strand
CATCCAATAAACTTATATTGTCCTTGATGCTCTGCATCGAAAAGACCTTCGCCTCTCCAAATGTCGTCTCTACACCCAGTATCTGCCTGATAAGTTTGTGATGGTTGGCAAAATCCTCCAGCCTATCGTAATTGGCATCCAGTCCCAATCTCACTACCGATAATACCAGGATATGCCACAAATCCATCCCATATCTCCCCGTCTTTTTCTTCCCCTTCGTTACCTTCGTCTCTAATATCCGGAATACCTCCTCGTTCAACTCCAGCGTAACATAGATATGTTGCAATGCCCTCAATATCGGTGGTAGCTCATCCCGACTCTTTAACGGCAGTTTAACTTCTGAAATGGATATAACTCCTAGTTTCTTCTGTTGCTCAAATCTCTTTCTCATTTCTTGTCGAATGTCCTTTGCCTTTTTTGTTCACGAGTCGAATATTTGGACTCTTTCACACCAGAATCCCTTTGTTTTCGCCATATTTTACCATTTCACACGTAAATATTCAATGCTCTTCATTAACTATTTCCACCTGCTTTGCCTTATTCTACTTGGCTTTGGTGTGTTTCCGTTCTAACACTAAATAACAATAGATGGAAATTAATTTTAAACATCAAACAAAAAGCCCCAATATCCTTTTACCGATATTGGGGCTTTCACGTCGTAATTATAACGATAAGTTAAGTGACTACTCCATATTTTTATGCAACATATTTATTATAAATCATTATTCTTTAAAATATAAGAGTGCGCTTTAATGTTTTGGTTCAATCTGTAAGATTGAACCAGCGAATTAATAAACTTATAATTTGACTACGTTTGTGGCCTTGTAGCCCTTCTGGTCCTTCATAACCTCGAACTCGACCTTATCTCCTTCTGCAAGGGTTCTAAACCCCTCACCCTGGATAGAAGTCTGATGTACAAAAACATCGTCTCCATTATCCTGGGAAATAAAACCGAAGCCCTTCTTATCGTTGAACCATTTCACGGATCCATTTGCCATACTTAAATCACCCCCTCTTACCTTAACAAAATTACAAAAATAAAAAAGGCCACAAAGTTGTAACCTTGTAGCCTTAATATAACGCGAATATATAATACGACTGTAAATCACAACGATTAACCTTATCTGACGATATCAGATATTGTGTAACAATGCAAATAATAAATAAAATAAATAAAGGACACGATAGAATGTCAAGTGCTGAGCGCTATTGCTGACAATTCTCTCTTTAAACACTCTGCCTTTTCCTTAGCCTGTTCTATTCTGACCGAAACCAACCCGCGTATAGAACCAAATAATTTTGCTGATTGCTGCTCATCGATAATACGTGTATAGGCATCTATAGCTTTTTTGTAATACTCTCCCCGCTCTTTCTCATAGAGCAAGGCCAATTCTTCATAGAGATTGCCAATGCGATATTGGGCATTAACCGGTGTTATCCCCTCAAACTTCTCTATGATCTCGTGAAATTTTGTGAGGGCCTTCTCATAATATATCTTTACACCTTCGTCATCACCGACATCATAAAGCGCCAGACCCACATAATGATATGCCTCTGCCATTGCATACGAATGTTCTTGCGCCTCTTTCCGAAATCCTTCCTTAAGTTCCTCCAGCATATTTTTATATCTTTTTTCCATCACCTCAACAAGGCTGATACTCAGGGGGATATCGGCATCTTCCAGTTCATTTTGACTTTCTACGATCACCGGCGGAAGAAGTAATTTTGACAGACTTTCCAAACACAATCCCTTTACACGATAGAGTTCACTCACAGAACCAAATTTTTTATATTCTCTCTTGTAATTGAGAATACAATCTATTTCATCTTTCATCATTTTGAATTCTTTATGTAAAAAGTGAGAGAGTTCATCATCATTTGAGTCATTCAACTTCTTATGTAATCGTAATAATTTAACGAGAATGGCTAATTTGTACGAAGGCTTTTTCCCATGTAATACAGTTCTCCTGAAGAAGATAAGCCATGGTTCTCTACACGAGGATTTTAAATGTCCCTCATTACCATAAAAAACTTCTAATGCGGTTCCTAACTTATATTTTTCCAAATTTCCTGACTCTTGATAATTGAGTTCTTTGTATATGTTGTCAATCAGATTAAAATATTCTCCCAGCATATCTTTCATCTGAATAGAATTCACTTTACGGTATAGGCTTAATTGTGGGCTGTAATGTAATGCTTCGCTATAGTATTCAAGAGCCGTCTCGTAGTGTCGATCATGATAATGCTTATCCCCAAGGTACTCAAAAAACCTCTTAATCATTATCTTGGATTTAAGCCAAACATCGTCTTTCCGTCCTAAATGACATACCTTTTTAAAATGTTCTATTAAAGCTTCTGGTATTTGGACAGGTTTGTTCGTAAGGGCATCCAATCCCTCAATATATTGGTACAGGGCATCACATTTCTGCAGGAAATCCTCATGCAGGTTTTCGCACGTCCTTGCTTTTTGTATGCATTCTTTTGCCTTTTGAAACATGCCGAACTCTGCATACGCCTCTCCCAATTGGATGATCAAATCCCTATCCTCCCTGCCATGAGATTCTGCCAGCTCTTTATATCGCCTTATACATTTACTGATCGCTGTCGTATAAATGACAGGGACAATTTCAAGGTTATTGCCAGCAATACGAACTACATGTACTGTTATTTCTCCCGTCTCAGGTTCTAATTTTACTCCTGGAACTTCTCTCCCATCCGGGAACCTTATCCACAGAGTCTTTTTAATGACACTGGCCGTGAAAACCATATCTGTACCTTTGGCCAAATCCTTTGAAGTCCAGACGGTATCCCATGTCCTCTCACCGCTCTTCTCTGTACCTGGTCTTACAATTTTAAAATTCCTTAAAATATCTATTTCATTCTTCTTGAAGAGATTCCAATTATGTAATTTTCCCAACAACTTTTCATTCTGCACTACTTCGGCAGGTAATATTTTCAAGCTCATTTCACCGCCTAATCTTTCAATAATAATGGCGCTTAATATTGCTTCAGGAATACCACCTACACCGGTGATGAGGTCGACTTCGTTTCCCGCAACTGCAAGGGTGGGAGTGAGATCATCATCCGTAACGAGAATTAGTTGGGCTCCAAGCTCTTTGACCGTCTTAATGAGTTTCTCATGCCTCGGCCTGTCCAGGATAACAATTTTCATCTCCCTGATTTCATCATGTATACTCTCTGGAGAAATCTCCCTGCCTTTGGCTTTTAATGTGTGTTCTGCCATAAACCTTAAATTCTTTGTAATACCATGGATCACATTAACACCAGCGCCTTTATACTTATTGCCAACAATCGTCTTGACTCCATACATATCGGGAGAATTAAATAACCCCCCTCTTTCACTGTACCCAACGGCAAAGATTGCGCCCCCCCCACATTCCTTATTGACGATACACCGGTCGTTTTCAAATGCGCTCGGCACAATATCCGCTTCGCCTTCATTTCCCGTTAGAGTACCGAATTTTTCTCCTATATACAACATGGGCATATATTTCCGTTCACCCTCTGCATTTACCACATAGGCATTCCACCAGTTGAAACTGTTATAGATATGCCTGAGCCGCCAGACAACCATATCTCGTATGCGGAAGATGTTAAAACTTTCGCCATTTGTACTAAAGTACCTCAAAGACCGCGCTGCAACAACTCCAACAGGATGTCTTAATTCGTTTCTGTTTACCAATTGAAGTCCTTCTCCGGAAATCTTCAAATTGTACTCTTCGGGAATATATGCCTCACTGAGATAATGGTCATCTATCCTTTTGGAGTCAAAACTCGTATCATGTATAAACGTAGTCGTGTTTTTAGTTTTTTTATATTCAACCATTTTATAATAGAGCACATCAAAACAATAAAAATCAGGCATCCGGCAACTTGTATTTGGTCACCCCCATGTCCCCCGTTTACTGAAGGATTATGGAGGGTATTTGAAATTCCTCAACATAAATTTATGCCGTATACCCATATAAGTCCTCTTGTGTATCAATATCTGCTAATGTCTTTAGAATACCGCTGGATAAATTATTTTTCCGTGTTTTTTCAATTGTCTGGTTAAATACCCTATCTGTGCTCCAGTCAATATCCACAAACAAATCAACTGCAAGTGTTGACATGCCTAAGAGGTAGTAACCTCCATCCCTGCATGGCCCGACAACGACGTCTCTTTCCTTTAATACCTCAAAGGCATTTTCAATTAATGGAGTATCTATCCCCGGACAGTCTGTTCCTATAATTATACATTTTTTATAACCCCTGCTTCGGAGCGTTTGTTTGACGGCATAAGACATCCTTTCCCCTAAGTCATAGCCTTCTTGTGGTATGTACTGCACGTCTCCTCCAAGGTCGTTGTTGATGAAAGGCTTTAGCCAGGCTTTGATTTCATTTTCTTTGTAAGAAGGGGTAAAAAAGATGTAAACATCATACATGCCCGGTTTTTTTGAGAAAATGTTTTTCATAACACCTTCTGCCAATAGCTTGTAAATTGCACATGCCCTTTCATCGCCGATGTCTTTTGCCAATCGGGTCTTTACTCGTCCAGATTCAGGATACTTGAGGAAGACAATGAGGGCGTTTTCCATTTTCACCGCCAGAGAACGCTAAACACTCAAAGAATAAGGAATATTGTAACAATTTAGCTTTTTTAAAATATCTTTCAACTGATCGCTCCCAAACTCCTGTTTAGGAGTGTAGTGGACGAGAAACTCAGTTTCTCTGCAATTGTGTTCCCAAACAGGAGTTTGGGAACAAGCAGTGGTGGTTTATTTAAAGGCATTTTTTTCAAACGGCTAAAATGTAACAGAAAATTATATAACATTCCAATTGAAGTTAAAAGTCAGAACAAAAGAATTCAGGCGGCTAAGTTTTAATTTCTTTCCTGGATTCTGACCACTGAATTCTGGATTGCAACCTATTTTTTCATTACTATCCGCGCAAATCGGCGTTTTCCCACCTTGAGGATCATATCAGTTTTCAGCTCGATATTCAGCGTGGGATCGTTAACGGAATCATTATTTATGCTTACCCCACCCTGCTGGACCAATCGTCGCGCCTCACCGTTGGTAGCGGCAAATCCGCACAGGACGATAAGTCTGACAACCCATATCTTGCCATCGGTTAGCTCTCCTCCCGATATTTCAACATCAGGGATTTTATCGGGAAGTTCATGTTCCTTAAAAATGCGATCAAACTCCGCAGCGGCTGCCTCTGCATCCTTCTTGTCGTGATAGCGTTGAACAATTGCCCTGGCCAGGGATACCTTTGATGCACGCGGATGGATGTGGATATTAAGGAGGTGGTTAATTTCTTTAATACTCAAGTCCGTTGCAAGTTCGAAATACTTGTGCATCAGATTGTCAGGGATAGACATGGCCTTCCCAAACATTTCCGTGGGAGTTTCGGTCACGCCGATATAATTCCCCAGACTCTTGCTCATCTTCTTATTTCCATCAATTCCTTCAAGGAGTGGCGTGGTCAAAGCAACCTGTGGCTCCACACCTGCATCCCTTTGCAGATCCCTTCCCACAAGCAGGCTGAATAACTGGTCTGTTCCGCCTAGCTCTACATCACTTTTTACCATAATGGAATCGTAGCCCTGCATGAGGGGATAGATGAATTCGTGTACACTAATAGGAATACCGGCACTGTAGCGCTTGGTAAAATCATCACGTTCCATCATTCTGGCGACAGTCATCTTTGCAGCGAGTTGGATGACATCATGAAAGGTCATCTTTTTAAACCATTCGCTATTATACACGACCTCTGTCTTCTTCAAATCAAGAATCTTTCCCGCCTGTGAAAGATAGGTCTTGGCATTTTCCAGTACTTTTTCATACGTAATCATGGGACGCGTTTTGTTGACCCCCGAAGGATCTCCCACCGTAGCCGTATAATCTCCAATGATGAGGATAGCGGTATGGCCGAGTGATTGGAAAGCACGCAATTTGTGAATAGGGATGGCATTTCCGATATGAATGTCTGGGGCTGTTGGATCGAGCCCTAATTTTACACGGAGCGGTTTGTTCTCTTCGTATGATCTTTTCAGTTTCTTTATCAATTCTTCTTTTGTAACAATGTCTACCGTTCCGCGCAATATGACCTCTAATTGTTCATCGACATCTTTAAACATAGTGCCTCCAGGAGTTCATTTATTGTAACAATTTAGTTTTTTGAAAGAACTATCCGATACATGCCTTGTATTTCAGTAGGGACAAAGCATTTTCTCATATGAGACACACACCCGGCCCCTCTATCGGATAGGACAACCGTCCCCGCTTGTCATTGTGATGTCAACCGGGGACGGTTGACCTACATCGGGAGATTCAAGGGTGTGTTTGATGATGGCAAATACTTCGACCTGACAAAGATCGGTAATACCTGATTTTATTGAGATTTTTCAAAAAGCTACATTGTTACCGTTTCTCAGTTAGAATACCGGAACCTTTCCTTTTAAATAATATTTAAAATAGAGTAAAAAAACCAAGGTTAATGAATTGTGTAAGATATGTACAACGATAGACGCAATGAGAGTTTGTGTCTTCTCATATAAATAACCCAGGAGCATTCCTAGTATAAATATCTGTAAGAAGGCAAACATGTCCATGTGTACTGCTGCAAAAAGGGATGCCGTAACCGCAATGGCATATCGTCCTCCAAAGGAATTTTTCAATACCGGTTGCAAAAACCCACGAAACATAATCTCCTCAATAATTGGGGCAACGACAATCCCAAAAAAAATCAAACTCGCCAGAATGAAGATCGACTTTTCTTCCAGTACCCATCGAACGACGTCTTGCATTTCTGGAGCTTGCCCGCAATAGCCAGAGATGAGATTGATGACAAAACCAGCAAGCATTATAAGGGGAAGTGTGATTACATATCGCTTAATGCCTTGTTTTATATTTCCCGGTAAATTTGCTACAGACAAACCCAAGGCAGTAATTGACTGCCGATATTCAATGCAGACAATGTAAAACACGTAGGAGCAGATCAAAACATTCGTAAAAAGGGAAATGAATAAAATCAGACTCCTCAGTCCAACGGTGTTTATGATATTGGAACCGAGTATTATGTTGAGAAATCGTACGATTACCGGCATCCCAACAAACATGAGGATCACGTATACAAGAAAAACCTTTATCGTGTCCTTTATACTCCAGCGACAGTTCGGTGCAACTCCTGGTTTGATTTGAGCGCTATTCACTTTTAATCATTTGTACAAAAACTTCCCTGTATTTCGGTCCATCAAATTCACAAAAATAGATACCCTGCCATGTCCCAAGGGCTAGTTTACCACCGGAGATAGGCACAGATATTGAGGAACCTACTAACGTGGCTTTGATGTGTGCAGCGGAATTCCCTTCCATGTGCGCATAGTTGCCATTCCAGGGTACCATTCTATTAAGTTCATTTAATATATCTTTCCGAACCGAAGGGTCTGCATTTTCATTGATTGTGACAGCAGCCGTGGTATGGGGTACGTACACATAGCATATCCCTTCTTTGGTCGCTTGCCTTTCCAGAAGGCTATTCACTTCCGGTGTGATATCGATAAACTCTGCATGAGAATGTGTTGTTACCTGAATCTTATCCATTAAGACTATGATAATATTTATTATAGATTTAGCAAATAAAATTTAATTGTATGCCGTTAAAGGTAATTAAGGCTATAAAACGATGATAAGACATGCGCAAAAGAGGTTCGGGTGGCAAATCTGAATCCAAAAAGAGAATAAATTGATTTTCCATTGTAATTAGTGGAATACTTGTAGATTAAGAGAAAAAGCTCATTTATTTTTCTGACAAGATGTAGATTATGAATAATTCAGAATTCGAAGCATTGTTTAAAGATATGGAGTCAGATCGTGTGGAGAGGAAGCCGTCAATTTCAGATCCCAACAGTATCCGTCAAGCGATATGTGCCTTTGCTAATGACTTACCAGGGCATGGAAAACCAGGTATTATTTTTATTGGGGTTAATGATGACGGTTCTTGCAAAGGACTCCAGATAACGGATAAAATATTGCGTAACCTTGCAGATATGCGGGACGATGGAAATATTCAACCAATGCCTTCTATGACCTTAGAAAAGAAGGTACTTTGCGGTGTGAGCTTGCAGTTGTTATCGTTCGACCTTCTATTTTAAGCGAGAATACCTGCCACTTGCAGTTGCCCCAGAAATTCTTGAACAAAACAAGCGTTCTATTGAGGACCAACTCCTTGCACTACGATTCATGGACAATAATGCGCAACCTGCAGTGCTCATCAGAAGTCATTGGGCAAGAGAAGAAACTCGATAAACAGGGGAAGGTCCTCAT
>JAUPKS010000004.1 GCA_030837315.1 Planctomycetota bacterium | reverse complement strand
TTTCATGGCAGGACAATGGATGAAAGAGGACTTGGAGGAAGTGAAAGTGCTCTCATTTATATGGCGCGTGCCTTGGCTGCAAATGGGACTAGTGTTCGCGTCTTTTGTAATTGTGACAGACCAGGTGTTTACGACGGCGTGCGTTACGACAACCTGGTAGATTTCTATATATACCGCAAACTGTGTAAGTTTCCAGTGCTTGTTTCATCACGTTCGATGAGGCCATTCAAAATAGCTGTGGAGCCACAGACGCGTATCCTCTGGATACACGATGATATCAATGCAGCTTTCTTAGAAGGTGAAAATCCAACCCATCTCCCCATTGATCGTATCTTTGCCATTAGTCGCTGGCAACGAGACGAATGGTCACGCCACTTTAGTATCCCTACCGAACAGTTCTTCTTAACACGCAATGGTGTAGACTTGTCGATGTTTAAGTCAGGGGAAAGAAGAAACCGTTATCGCCTTATTTATATTAGTCGTCCCACTCGTGGGTTGGATGTGCTGTTGGATTTGTTTCCATGCATTCGACAAAGAGTTCCCGATGCTGAATTGCATGTCTATACATATCAATTGCCTGGCGATAAATTAGATGATCAGATTTGTCGGCAAGCACAGCAACCTGGTGTGTACATGCGAGGGAGTTTAACCAAGGTGGTACTTGCTGAGGAGATGTCGCTTGCCCGCCTTATGGTATATCCAAGTACTTTTCGTGAGACATCATGCATTGCTGCCATAGAATCGCAGGCAGCGGGAACGCCAATCGTTGCTAGTGCACTGGCCGCTTTATCAGAAACTGTGATAGATGGTTACAGTGGATGTCTTATTCCTGGGGATCCTCATACGGTGGAGTTTGGACATCGCTTTATCGAAACCGTAGTTACTCTCATGAACGATGATGAATCATGGCAGAGGTTAAGTAATGGTGCCCGCCATCGTGTTGAGTTACTTTACGATTGGAACAACATTGCAAAGGACTGGTTGAATGAATTATGCAGACTAGAAGATGAAAGAAATATGATTAATAATGTTTCAAGTTTTACTTGAGCAGAATGCTTAAAGGTCATTTAAGATAGTTGAGTGTTGATGGTTTTCCTTTATTAATAAATGCTGTTCACTATATTTTTTTAAATATTTTAACAGTTCAATGGTTTCTTTAGTGGGTATCTGCCTAATTACATCGTCTGTATTTTTATTTTTTACTATGGTAATGACAACATTCAAATCCTTTTCTACAGACATGGTAACTTTTGTTTCTAAAAGGGATGGCCTGATGGCAGGAGACATTTCCAACCATACAGAATGATTATCCACGGTATCAGCTCTCGTAACTGAGCGATCATTTTGAGCTTCAGTCAGGGTGCTGTTTTTGTCCGTAATAAATGTATTTTTGACCGGAAAATCTTTGGTAGTGTATGGATTATGAGCGCTATAGATATTGAAATTATTAATGTTATGGGCTTCCATACATCAGTACCTCTAAATTTAGGATAATTTTCGATTACTCATATATTCTGAATTAATGTGTCGATGTACTAGTGCAAATGAATAGCTTTTAACAAACGATTGATAATACTACTTTTAGTACTTTGCAACGTTTGGTTGTATATAAGTTACAATAAGTCCTAGTATTGACTTTATAGCGTACATGATTGCGGTATCTCTGATTTGATGTTATCTTGCGCCTGAACCCATGTTTCTCGCAATTCTTTTAAAATCTTTAAGGTAACATCAAAATTGCCACGTTTAACCTCCCGCATGCAGTACTCATATAATCTAAATAAGGAATTGGCAATTTCCGCATAATCGAAGTTGAGTGAATCTATTAATTCGGTAAGAACTGCGCTTGCTTTATGCTCATCTTTCCGATTACAAGCAGTTATTCCTGCATCATAAGCTTTGATTAATAGTTGAAGTGGATTTAACGTCATAATCTCTTGTTCTAGATAGGCATTGCTCATTTTCCTCGTAGCGATCATAAGTTCCTGGCTCCCTTTAAAAAGTTAAAGAAATATATACTTATTTATCCACAAATATCAACGAATGAGGGTGTGTTACAAAGCTCTTTTTTTAGAGTACTAACAAAATGCTTACCCTCTTGATTTATTTTTATATTCGATGTAATGTCTTCAACACGTTGTCTAATTAAGGACATAATCTCTTTATCAATAAGAACTGTACTGTCTAATAGTTTTTGGATTCGATGAATCAGCTCATTTATTTGGGTTTTACAGTTACTAGTATCGGCAAAATTGTGATATGTTTTAATAGAATGGTAATATTTAATTGAAGAGGCAATCTTGTCTATTAGTAAACCTCTTTCCTTCAATTTCTTTTCTAAAATATTTTCCTCGCAATTCCCCGATAACGCGTTTTTAATCTCCTGTGAAAAGTAAAGAAGTGTTGTATGATCTTCTAATAATATTGTAAGAATATTTATTATTTTCTCGATATACATAATAAGGAGTTTAAAAAAATAAAGATTACAAAAAAGTAGGTAATGAAATTGGTTTATTGCTTTATAGTATTTCTCTAGCGTATCTCATAATATTATACGTCGGCAAGAGAGTTCGTAAGTGTTGTAATCTGATTGCCTTGAAGTACAGCGATATTTAATAAGTCTTGCATTTTATACAATTGCTGACGATACTGGTTTTCTCTTATTTTTAAACGTACTTCCATGCGGGCGATCCTAGCGTCAATATTACTTACTTGCTTACTGATAATGTTTTTGGTTTCATCAATAATGGCACTTTTCGTAGAGGAAGCATTTTCCACAAAAGGTTTAATGAGGTTTACTATTTTATTAGCGATACCGGTTGTTGAATCAAACAGATTTTCAACTGCCTTAGCACTGGAAGTAATGGCGCTGGTAAATTTAGATGTATCTGACAAACTAGCTTTCAGACTACTATTGACGGTAATACCAATTTTGTTGAGATAATCAGGGTCTCCTGCCGAAAGGCCAGTTACTTGTTCCGTTAGTTTTTTTAATAATTGGCTTCTTAGGCTGGTAAAAGCTACATTGCCTGCAAGGATTCCCCTTGTTTTTGTATTTGTATCGACGCCAGACTTGATTTTTATAAAATCGTTTACTGCGTTGAATTTATCAAGAAAGTTGGTAATTTTTGATTGAATGGCACTCGTGTCCTGATTTATCGTTACTGTTGTATATGTGGTATCTGTGTAGCTTGCGACATTTGTGTTTTTGAGGGTATAAGTGGTACCATTTATCGTAAAGGTGTTTGTACTCTTGGTTATTTGGTTGGCTGTATCAGTGCTATTTATTGTAAGCAATGCATCTGTGCCGTTAGTTTGTGTTGCTCCAGTCAAATTCAATGTACTCAAGAGATTGCCACTCACATCCGCTAGGGTAATTGTATCCGTACTTCCCGTATTTTTTGATTTGATAATGACCTTGTCGAGAGAGTTGTCATAGAAAGCAGTTACATTAGCAGTAGAACTATTTATCCTGGAAAGAATGTTATCGAGTGTGTCCGTCGTTGTGTTATATGTGATGGCTATACCATTAATATTAAAACTACCAGACGTAGTATTTGTTAGCGTTGTATCAAAATTTGCCTTAGATAATATCACATCGCTTTGAATTCCAGTACTACCATTACCAGTGTACGTACCGGAGGTTGTTTTTGCCTGCGTGAAAAACGGATTTGTGCCTGTTTCTGATATAACTAGATCTGTCCCTGTACTCTTTTGTTCAATATAAAACTTATCTTCAATCTTGTCGTAATAGATATTTGCATTTGCCGTTACATCAGTATTAACCGCGTCCATAAATGCCTGCACTGTACTGTAATCAGACAAAGTAAAAGTCTGCCCATTGATAGTGACTGTTCCGTCTGGGGCATTTGCAAATCCAGCGTTAGCAAAACTTTTTGTTGTATCAATGATACCAGTACCCGGAGATACTTTTGTGGTGCTTTTAGCGGTGGATTTGGTTATTAATTCACCAGTGCTCTGTATAGAGGCGCCAGTAGCTAACTGTTTGACACGGATTTGAAAGGTACCCACGGCTGCGCTGGTGCCTGCAGATGCGGTTGCCTTTGTTTCGTCGCTTGAACTCGAGGTTCTGGAATTATATATGGAACTTGTGCTTGTGCCACCTAAATCCCTTGCTGCAGTCAGAAGGTCTGAAAGTCTTGTTTTTAAATCACTATAGGTATTTATACTGGTATTGAGGCTGACCTTTTGAGCGTTCATCGATGCTATCGGTCTTCGCTCTAATGCCATGAATTGATTAACCAGTGAGTTAAGATTGGAGTTAGCGCTAAATGCAGACGTTATATCTGTTGATATGGCCATGGTATGAAACTCCTGAGATAACAATTCTCGTAATGCATAAAATATCTGTTAAATTAACTCCGCGGGTCACAACGAGAGAAACGTATGTATGCTATTACGAAAAATATATTGTTATTTGTTGAGTAAATGCAATCATCATTTGCCTGAATAAATACTGGGGATGGGTTTTGTTATCCATCCCCAGCATAAAAACTACTTTATCTGAAAAGACTAAGTATGGACTGAGGTCCTGAATTTGCCTGGGCAAGCATCGAACTAGCAGTTTGTTGTAATATCTGCAGCTTTGTTGCAGTTAACTGTTCATACGCCATGTCGGCATCTTCAATTCGACTCCTTGCTGCCTCTGTATTTGTCTTGGCTACCGTCAAGCTTGTTTCCTGATAGGATAGCCTGTTTACCACAGATCCAATATAGCTCAGTGCTTCTGACATGTCGGAAATAGCGTTATCAATCCTACCCATTAATACCTGGGCAGATGCCGACGAGCCTACTAATGAACCTGCAAGGGTATTGCCACTGAGACGCGTAGCACCACTTGAGGCATCAAGTCTCAATTGGGTTGTTTTAAATCCAGTATTACCACTCTCAAGGCTGACGTTACCCGTCTTTAGTAAGTTAAACTGCAATATATCATTTGTAGAACTATTTCCCCCACCAATCTGGAATTTAAACAGTACGTTACCGGCAGTCGCGTTGCTCGAACCAGTACCGCTAAAGATAGATTTAGAGTTCCATGTGGCCTGTGTGACTTCAAGGTTAACTTGTGTTGCCAACGCAGTAAGTTCTGCTTTAATGGCGGTACGTTCTGATGTGCCAAGTGAATCATCAGCTGCCTGAGTAGCCTTTGTCTTCATTTGTGTCAGGATATCAACAATATTGTTCATATGGCCTTCCGCAACTGACACAAGATTTTTAGCTGATCCAATATTGCTTAATGCCTGACCGAGACCTTCTGCGCGAGCATTAAATTTTTTGGCAATGGTATAACCAGCTGCATCATCACCTGTAGTGTTGATCCTCTTGCCTGTAGCCAACCGTAATTGAGAAATAGATAAACGGCCTTGAATATCATCCAATGACTTCAGCGCATTTAATGCATTGATATTAGTGTTAATTCTTGTACCCATACTTAAACCTCCTTGTTAACGTGTTTTTCTCGTATTCCATAACGGAAAAAAACTAGTTTGTTCTGTCTAAAATACAGTAATTCTGAGACTGACCAGTCAAGTCTTAAAACGTTTTTACGGTACCTGACGCAATTATCGGCAAGAGTTTAAAGAAGTTTAATAATTCTTTCAAAAATACTGAGATAAAAGAGGTTAAGAATGTTTTTCCGATTTTACGGTACGTTTCTTCAAATATATTGTTTACAGATTGCTCTATCTCTCAATTTAACCTACCTGATTCTCCAATCTTTTATTTAAAGCTGCAATATTTTGTACGACGTAGTTACAGGTGCGGTCTAATTTAAGTGCCGCATGAAACCCAATGAGGGCGGATTCTAACTTACCCAATTTAGAGTAACAAATAGCGATGTTACTGATAACAGCTATATCTTCGGGAGAGTATTTAAGGTGTCTTTCTAATAGTTCAATAGCCATATTGTATTCTTCTATCTCTATGCAAAGATTGCCAAGGTCGTGGTATACGCTGCTGTTTTGAGGAGATAATTCTAGCATGTTGTGGATAAATTTGATGGCACTTTTCTTATCGCCATTTTTGTATTTTATCCTTTCAATTAGGCATTTGAGTCCTAGATGGTCCGGATTGGAAGACATTATTGCTTTTAAAGCATCTTCTGCCTCTTTAAGCTGATTTGTTTGGATTAACAGGTTTATTAACGATATATATGCATGCATGTTTATGTTGTTTATTTGGATTAGTTGTTTAAGTGTATCAATGGCTTCATGGGGTTTCTTCCGCAGAGCTTGTATTTTTCCCCGCAAGAGGTACATCGAATCGTTAGCAATACCCAGTTTTATGGTAGTAGTAGCAATATTCTCTGCTTCGGCTAAACGATTTTGAGCGGTATACAGTTGTGCAAGGTTTGAGTAGTACAAAGGTTCTTTATTATTTAATTCGATAGCCTTTTTATAAGCTACCTCAGCCTCGCTGATAAGGCCCAAGCCCTCATAACATACACCAATATTGTCATACGCCCTGTGTTCATAGTAATAAGAATCAACAATAGACAGATTAAATGAAGGTTTTCTGTTTTCCCTATCCTTTATGATAAGGTACTTCTTAAAGTAATGTAAGGCATCATTGAGTAACTCTTTTTTTAATAATATTTCTCCCATAACGAATAGAATATCCAGTGAATCTGGGTGTTCCTTAATTGCATCTTTACAGACTTTTTCAGCCATGTCCAGTTGGTTTGTATTTACAAAGGCATATGCGAGATCAATGTATATTCTTTGCCTGTGGTTTTTAGAGTCAAAATCTGTTTGTAATTCAGATAGACTCAATCCCTTTTCTCCTAATTCAATGACCTTATTAAAATTATATTCATTTCTATAGTTTCGAATAAGATTTGTTATAACAAAAATATTGTTAGGATTTTCTGCAAGTTGCTGCCTTAGTAGATCTCCTGTCCTTTTATATTTGTTTTGCATTTCTTGTTCGGATAAATTATATCCATAATGATAGAATTTGACTTCAGATTGGAATGCCTTACCTTCGAAAATGAGTTGATTGTGCACAATTCCCGCGTAGTGGGCATTTCCCCTGCGAAATACTCTTGTGTAGTAGTGTTTTGATCTTCCCCCAGGGAGTTCGCTGTATATAGCGACAAATATGGCATTATATGAGTCATCGGTTAATAATTTGTGTAAAAATGGGATGTCCGCTTGTTCAAGTGCCTCATCTGCATCGATTTGCAGTACCCAATCGCAACTTGCATAGCGCAGGGAATGATTTCGTGCCTCACTAAAACTGTTCTTCCAGGGATGATGGTATACTTTTGCACCAGAAGATTGAGCAATCTCAATTGTCCTATCTGTAGAACCAGTATCAACAATAATAATTTCATCCACAGCATTTTTAATGCTTTCTAAGCATTGGAATAAAAATTTCTCTTCGTTTTTGACGATCATACAGGCGGAAAGCGTAGGTCTGTCGTTGTTTGATGCAGTGAGATGGTTTGTGATTGTCATTGTGCGCCAACCTCGTTAATTAAGGTATAGATATTTACAGATATACGGGTGTTTTATATATTTCAAATCTCGATAGCTTGTGTTTTTTGTGTTAAGAATGAAATACATTTCTGTAATCAAGAATAAACGTATTTATATGCGTTAATTTTTTAGGGTAGCAAGATTATGCAAAGCACAATTACAGTTAGGGTCCAATTTAAGAGCTGTCTGAAATCCGAATATAGCGGATTCCAGTTTACCTAGTTTGGCGTAACAAGTAGCAATGCTTGCAATAACCACTGCTTCAACATTATGAGTAGTGGTGATATATCTTTCTAACACTTCAATGGCTTTAGCGTATTCCTCCATTTCAATACAGAGATCCCCAAGATCAAGACACACGCTCCTGTCTGATGGATTGGATGTTAATATGTTTTGAATAAAATTAATAGCGCTCTCCTTATTTCCACTTTTATAATGAATTTTTTCTGTAAGGCATTTGAGTTTCAGTTCGTCTGGGTAAAAAGAAATTATTCCTGCTAATACATTTTTTGCCTCTTCCAATTGATTTGCCTGTAATAGTAGGTTTATCAAATAGGTGTGTGCTGTTATATTTTTATTATCCAGCTGGATAGATTGTTGGAAGGCATTGATAGCGTCGTTAGTTTTTCCCTGTGTAATACAAAGTTTTCCCAATAATAGGTATGTCAAATGATTAGCAATACCAGATTTTACAACGGTAAAACATAAATCTTGTGCCTCTTGTAACCGATTTTGACAAATATATAAATTAACGAGATTTGAATAATAGAGCGGTTCTTTCTTATTTCGTTTGATAGCATTTTTATATGCTACTTCTGCCTCATGTATAAGTCCAAGGTGTTTGTAGCATTCGCCAATATTGTTATAGGTACTGGGTTCATAATAATAAAAATCAGCAGACAGCACATTAAAAGATGGTTCTTTGTTTTCTTTTTCTTTCAAAATAAGATATTTTTTAAGATAATGCAATGCATCGTTGAAAGCACTCTTTTTCAGCATTATTTCTCCAAGTACGATTAAAATATCGAAGGAGTCAGGTTTTTCTCTCAGTGCTTCTTTACAGACTTCTTCGGCTCTATCTACTTGATTTGTATTTAATAGAGCGTGTGCAAGATCAATTGATATTCTTTGTCTTTGATTTTTAGAAACAAGGTCTGTCTGTGATACGGATATGTTTAATCCCTTTTCTCCCAATTCAATAACTTTGTCAAAGTTATGTTCATTTCTGTAATTGCGAATTAGGTTCGCCATAATAAAGATATTGTTGGGATTTTCTGCGAGTTGTTGCCTTAACAAAGCCCCTGTTCTTTTGTATTTATTTTCCATATCGCGATCGGATAAATTGTATCCATAGTGATAAAACCTTATCTCTGATTCAAGTGCTTTACCTTCAAATATAAGCTGATTGTGTACAATTCCCTCGAAATGGGCTTTTCCTCTGCGGAAAATTCTTTGAAAGTAGTGTTTTGCGTGCCCCCCGGGGAGTTCACTATAGATAGCAACAAAAATGGCATTGCATGCGTCGGTGGTTATCAATTTATGCAAAAGGGGGATATCCGCCTGTTCAAGCGCTTCGTCTGCATCGATTTGTAGAATCCAATCGCATGCTGCATAGCACAAAGAGTGATTTCGTGCCTCACTAAAACTGTTCTTCCACGGATGTTTGTATACTTTTGCACCAAAAGACTGCGCAATATCGACCGTTCTGTCGGTTGAACCGGTATCTACAATGACAATCTCATCCACAGCACTTCTAATACTTTGTAAACACTGGGCGAGAAATTTCTCTTCATTTTTTACAATCATACAGGCGGATATCGTTGGTCTGCCATTATAGTGTTTTGCTTGATATTCTCTCATTGGTAATTCCTGTTTTGAATACAATTATAAAATGAATTTATAACGGGTTGCCTTCCATCTGAAACTAACATTCGGTTGATTCTTTTGCTGCTCTTACGGATCTATATCCTATCAGTGCTGCTTCCAGATGACCTGAATTTTCGTACAACCAGGCAAGTTTTAATAAGGCACTTTTATCTTCGGGGTGTTTCTTTAAATATTCCTCGAGATAGGGTGTGGCCATTTCATAGGTTTTTTGGTGTATGTATAACTCTCCTAATTTCAAAAGTACTCCATCATCTGCAATACCTTCAGAAACAGCTTTCAAAAGGATATTAGTGGCTTTATTATAGCTTTCAATACTTGAATAATAGGATGCAAGGTTTCTGTAGGACGTAAGGAATTTAGGGTTGCAAGATATGGCCTTTTCTAAATGATTTATTGATATCTCCCACTGCCCCAAATTCCCAAAGCAATAACCCATTCCATTATGTGCCGCATAATCATATCCAAGGGTATCGATCATCATGAAATTCGTATTCATATTCTTAAGATACCATTCTCTTAGTGACAGAAAGCGTTTAAAGTAATCGATTGCTTTTTTATAACTTCCTTCTTTCAGGTAGGTACAGGCAAGGGTAAAAGTAATATCGATATTTTCAGGTGTTATTCCTGATTCTCTTAATTTTGATAAGGTGGCATAGCATAATTCTCTTGCTTTTATGAAGTCTTCTTTGTGGAGGTAACAATTTGCTGTTTCATAAGTAATCATTGCGTAGTGATGGGTGTTATCATTCTTTCCTGTATTTTTTAAGCATGGATTACGTGTTATTATCTTAAGCGCTTCCTCTCCTGCATTGATACCATCTTGAAAGAGCTCTTGTGTCCGATAATTTCGTATAAGATTAAACCATGCGAAACTATCGAATTTGTTTTGCTCAATTTGTTTTTTGAGTAAACGAGTAGTCCGCTGCCACTTTATCTGCATCGTTTTTTCGTCGAGATTATACCCGTGATGATAAAGCCGTATGTCTGTTGGTAGTCTTTCGCCTTCCGTAATGATTTGCTCGTGAATAATATCTTTGTAGAATCCCTTGCCACGTCTGAAAATTCGCGTATTATAAAATATATGGACGGTATCTTTTATAGTGCTATGGATAGTCACAACAATTCCATTGTATCGAGGATCATTTATAGCATGTTGTAGCTTTGGGATGTCCGCTTGCTCCAGCTCTTCATCAGCATCTATCTGGAGTATCCAATCTCCCGATGCATAACGCAGGGAATGATTTCTTGCCTCGCTAAAACTGTCATTCCAAGGGTGGTGATAGATTTTCGCTCCGAATTTTTTAGCAATAGGTATCGTATTGTCGGTAGATCCCGTGTCAACGATAATCATTTCATCGACAACATTTTTAATACTATTTAAACAGCTTGGAAGAAGTCCTTCCTCATTTTTTACAATCATACAGGCCGAAATATTTTGCTTCTGCGGGGTATTCATCGCATCTATATTTATTCTTATTTGTATTGTTATTTGCTACAATGTTTCAAATATGAGCCAAGTGTGTTAAACATCTTGTTTCTTCTAAAAGGCAAAATTATGAAGCAAATGCTATACCTCAATCAATGTAAGTTGTACTCAAAAAAACAAATTATAAGTATATACATATTAAACATTTGTATTGCATAAAATATAATCTTACTGTTCGGCAACTTATTAATGTATTAACTTTATACAAAATACGATTCGTTTTTGTACATTTTGATTTGTTGGATTTTCTTAGCAAATGGCCTTTTTAGGGATAACCAAAGCTTGTCTGTTATTGTTTATCTTTTCGTAGAATAGAAGGTTACACGTTCCCTCGGTATGAAGTGTGAAGATGAGGAAGAGATAAATGACACGTTCTCAACTACTAAACTGTTATCGTCTGATCAGTTACTTTGACTATGTGAGCATACCAGACACAGTATTGAAAATCCTTCAATTGTGCTACCTTTGTTTCGTTACCGGGCGCAGGAAAGAGAAACACTTCATCTTGTAGGGTAAAGTCAGGCAAGAGGATTAAAATCGACTGTTTGTTGAATATTCTATGGGCGTTGAAGGATAGTCCTGTCGTATCGCTCAGTGGAATGCTGAACAGAAAATGTCCACCGGGTATGATTACACGAGAGATATCCTTAAATGTATTGACGCTTCCCTCTGTATCCAACTTGTCTCCATCGGATGTTCACCTCAAGCGAAAAGACAAAAAGAGCTGTAATGCCTTAACCCAAGTTCGACAAGTAAAAATCGTATCTCTTGCAATATTTAGCGGTTACAATTTTTGCCCTTCATTTTTCGGCACTACATCTTTGAGTTTTCATGGATGATTTTATATATTTTCTGCCTAAAGGTGTATGTTTAATATGGAGTTTATGGTAAATCATGTGTTGCTTTTCCGTAGGCGTTGTGCATGTCCTGACATCAATACCATGGCCATCTTCTGTATTCATGGTAGTTGTTACCCTTATATGCGTAGCAAGGATATCACGAATCGTATTCCAATCATAATAAATCCCCGATGTTCTTAACTTTTTTAATATTCCGGCAAGTATATGATAGGCCAATACCGTTACATGCACGTGGGCAATGGTAGGGACATCCGTGTGATGAAAGTTCGGCTGTAAACCCAGGTCGCCTTTCATAGTTTCAAAACTTTCCTCTACGGTAGTCAGCGACCTATGGAGTCTTGATATCTCTTCCCCGCTAAGATCAAGCCGGTTTGTCCGTAATACATACGTGCCTATAGCGTCTTCCTTTGCTTGTGCCTGATCATTTTTTTCAAATTGGAGATCGATCGCTTTGCCATCAGTCTGTTCCACGTTGATCGTATATAAATTGCCAACTTTATAGCGTTCTTTAAGTCGTCCTATTCTTTCTATGATTGTATCATATTTTTTTTGCCTTTTCGTCTTCTCTAATCCTTCTTTTATTGCCAGGAGTTCCTGTTCAAATCTTTGTTCTTTCAGGGAAAGGATGGCCTTCTCTTTTGCCTCCTTTGCTTCACTGTGGCATAAAAGAAATGCCTCTTCTTCTGTTCGGACTAATTTCATGCTCAACGTTGTTTTCCCGTCTGATAACGTAACCTTCTCCTCGTCCATTTCAGGCCAAAAAGAATCTTCAAAAGATTTCTTGCGCGAGACGACCACATATTTATAGCCGTTCTTCCTGATCAATGCAATGTTGTCTTCTGTCGCAATCCCGGCATCCATAACAATCGTTCTCTCACTTGAAAACAGGCCGTCTTCTTTTTTCAATCCCAATAAAATATCTTTCAGGGTATCAGG
>JAUPKS010000301.1 GCA_030837315.1 Planctomycetota bacterium | reverse complement strand
CTGAATCTGTGAGAGAATATGACTGAGCAAAAAGAGGGAAAAGGGAGTTTTTGTGGAGAACTGGCCATAGTGCTTGCCGGCGAAGCTGGGCAGGGCATCCAGTCAATCGAAGCCATACTTATGGGACTGCTGAAAAGGGATGGCTTTAATGTCTTTGCCGCGAAGGAGTATATGTCGCGCGTGCGTGGCGGGGTAAACTCCACAGAGATAAGGGTGTCCGAGAGGACTGTATGCTCGCACGTTGACAGGATAGACCTTTTCGTGCCCTTAAACAGCGAGGCAATACCGCACCTGAAAAAAAGAATTTCCCGGTCCACGATTGTAATTGGCGATAATACACAAGTGAAATACGACAGACTTATCGACATTCCTTTCCAGCGAATAGCCACTGAACTCGGAAATATTCTTTTTGCCAATACCGTGGCTGTGGGTGTTATATGTGGCATCCTGGATGTGAGCGGAGAGCTTCTTTTTACGGAAACAAAATCATACTACTTCAGCAAGGGAGAAGACATTGCGGTAAAGAACATCGAGGCAGTGAAGCGGGGATACGCCCTTGGAAAGGAACTTGCGGCAAACGGAATTATAAAGACAGAAATAAAAAAGGACTGTGCGGTTGCAGACCACCTGCTTTTAAGCGGTGCGGATGCCGTGGCTCTCGGAGCGCTTGCGGGAGGCTGCGATTCAGTCTTTGCGTATCCCATGACTCCCTCAACCTCTGTTTTTACGGCGCTTGCCGGCTATTCAACGAAAGTTGGAATTGCTGTAGAGCAGGGAGAGGACGAGATCGGAGTAATGAACATGGCGCTGGGAGCTTGGTACGCAGGAGGACACGCAATGGTCTCGACATCGGGAGGCGGGTTTGCACTAATGACCGAGGCGGTTTCTCTTGCGGGCATGATAGAATCGCCAGCGGTGATCCACCTTGCCCAGCGGCCTGGCCCTGCAACTGGTCTGCCGACAAGAACGGAACAGGGAGACTTAAATTTAGCGCTTTACGCGGGTCACGGCTATTTCCCGAGGATAATATTGGCACCGGGAACAACGGAAGAGGCGTTTTATCTTTCGCGACAGGCGTTCGATCTTGCCGATAAGTTTCAGGTACCTGTATTCATAATGACGGATCAGCACTTTGTGGACGCGTATTATAATATTCCAGAAATAAAACTTGAAGGACTGGATGTCAGGAAGCACATTATAGAGACAACAATGGATTATAAGAGGTACGCGCTGACAGCAGACGGGATTTCTCCGCGCGGGGTGCCTGGCTTTGGAACCGGGCTCGTGAGCGTGGACTCAGATGAACATGACGAAGAAGGAAGGATAACAGAAGACCTTGACGGCGTGAGAATGAAGATGGTTGAGAAACGGATGAAAAAAGCGGCGCTGATAAAGGAATCTGCTTTAAAGCCGCGCATTTCAGGTGTTAAAAATTATGAAAATCTTGTAGTAAGTTGGGGGTCGAACTTTAACACCGTAAAGGAAGCGCTGGATATCACAGATGACGGAAAGACTGCTTTCGCGCATTTCCCGCAGGTATACCCGCTTCATAAAGACACGGAAAAGATTCTGCGCAAGGCAGTGAAGCTCATAGTTATTGAACAGAATGAGACAGGACAGTTTGCCGACCTAATAAAACTCGAGACGGGTATTGACATAAAGGACAGGATACTTAAGTGGAACGGCATGCCATTCAGCGTTGAGGAAATAGCCAACGCATTAAAAAACACATGACGTTTTGCATTACTTGTAGCGGAGTAAAAGCTTTTCACTCAGAGCTCCGAACTGGTAAAGTGCACGGCAATAAGGAGAAACATGATGGACAATGTATTTAACCGCCACGGGGAGACAGCCTGGTGTCCAGGCTGCGGTAATTTTGGGCTGCGCACTATAATGCTCAAGGCTTTAGCCGAGCTAGGTTTAAAACAGGAAGAGGTTGTCTTTGTCTCAGGTATTGGGCAGGCCGCAAAGGCGCCTCAATATTACAACACACACTATTTTAACGGCCTTCACGGCAGGTCTCTGCCTCCGGCGACAGGAATACTAGCTGCAAACCCAAATTTAAAAATCATCGTTGAGTCCGGAGACGGAGATATGTACGGCGAAGGAGGAAATCACTTTCTGCATTCTATAAGGCGTAACCCGAACATAACGGTAATTGTGCACAATAACATGATATACGGACTCACGAAGGGACAGGCTTCGCCAACCACTCCCATAGGTATGCATACGCCGATACAGGTAGACGGAGTTTTTGAGTCGCCCATTAACCCGCTGGCCATAGCAATATCCATGGACGCTTCATTTGTCGCGCGCGGCTCCGTGGGCGAAGCGGAACGAACAAAAGAGATCATAAAGAAGGCTATTTCTCATAAGGGTTTCTCCCTTGTCGATGTCTTTCAGGCGTGTGTATCATTTAACAAGATAAACACGCACACATGGTTCAGGGATCACACGTATTTCATCGAGGAGAACCACAACGTAAAGGACAGGATTGCAGCATTTACGAGGGCGCTTGAGACTGACCCGATGCCGCTTGGCATATTTTACGTGAATGAGAACAAGCCGGTTTTCGAAGAAAGGCTGGCGCCGTATAGGAATTCAAAGGAACCTCTGTACAAGCGGAACGCTGACATTTCGAAGATAAAAGAACTGCTGGCCGCAAAAAAATAGACACAACCGCCCGAAAACGGCAATCATTTGAATGAGCGCCCCCCCTCCTTCTATTACTGATCCTGTATTACAAAGTTAGCGCCTTCATCTTGTGAAGCCACGTAAGAGCCGATAGGGCATAGTACCTTACTGTCCGTTTCGCAGCGTATCAGTATCTTCCATAGTGACTCAAGGTTCTCTTTCTCGTGTTTGTTTTCCGGAATCATTTTAATCCTTGTTTTGCTTTCAATTGAAATTCTCATGGTATGGCTCCTTTCGACTTTTGTATGGTACAGTATAATTCTCTGTAAACCATAGATACTATGAACGCACGCTCTTGAATAAGACATCAATGTAAATTAAAATCGTCACATATTCAATCTTCTTTTTAAGTTAAATCCCGTTTATTCATACCTGAGCGCCTCAATGGGATTCAGCCGCGACGCCTTTCTTGCCGGGTAGTACCCAAAGAAGATACCGACCATGTTTGAAAAGAGGAAGGCAACAACAATGGACGGTAAAGAGAGTAACGATGGCCATCCACCAGAGTATGAAACCAATTTTGATACGGCAATACCAAAAATCACTCCAACTACGCCACCAATTGAGCTGAGAACTGTGGCCTCCGTCAGGAATTGGAATAGGATGTCCTTTTCCCTGGCACCCACTGCCATCCTGATACCAATCTCTCTTGTCCTTTCGGTTGTAGAGACCAGCATGATATTCATGATACCGATACCACCTACAAATAGGGATACTGATGCAATGCTGCCAAGGAGAATAGTCATTGTCCGGCTTGTTTCTATTACCGTTGAAGCGAATTCTACCTGGCTAATGACGGTGAAGTCGTTCTCTTCATGAGGCCTCAGCCGGTGGCGTTGTCGCAATAATGAAGTAATCTGGTCAATTGCCTCAAATCGCGCCTCAGCAGAGATTGATGATGCAAGGACTATGCCAATATAGGTCACCCCCATAATCTTTCTTTGAACGGTTGTATAAGGCATGAGAACCACGTCATCCTGATCCTGCCCCGTAGGGGATTCTCCCTTGGTAATCAGTACCCCAATGACCTTGAAGGGTACGTTCTTTACACGAACCCATTTGTCAACGGGATCTAATGTTCCGAAAAGGTTTGTTACAACGGTCTGCCCCAGGACGCAAACCTTCGCCATGATATTTACGTCCTGTTGGGTTATAAATCTTCCGGATTCCAATGGCCAGTTCCGTATAATTTGATAATCTGGCCCCGCACCCGACACGGAAGTTGTCCAGTTCATATTGCCATAAACAACTTGAGTCGTTGTCCTGACACCAGGTGACACGTGACTGACGGCACTACATTCCTTTACTATCGCGATTGCGTCTTCTACGGTTAGAGTAATGGTTCCTGTGGTACCCCTCGTAGCGGTGTGTGTGGTACTAATGGGAATAATAATAAGGACGTTTGTCCCCAGACTCTCGAGTTGTTTTTCAACAAAGAATTTTGCACCTTGACCAATACTCACCATAACAATTACTGCACCAACACCAATAACAATGCCAAGGATTGTCAATGAGGAGCGCAACTTGTTCCTCATAATTGCACGTAAGGCTATTTTAAAAAGCGCCGGCATAGATCAAAAAATTCAGTTAAAATTACGTTCCTGTGAGATACCCGTTGATTAGAAGTTACACGTTACTATGGTAAGTTTACTTTAGCTTTTACGTGTTCACAACAGATATTCTCCTTTCATAAAATAGTTACTCTTTCAACTTACAACGTTAACCCTTAACACCGGGATTCAGGCAGAGAAAAGTACTCGAATAAGTATAAACTCACGGGGTTGTTTCGCAGGATATTTGAGACAGCGGTATGGTGGAAGGAGTGTCGCTTAACACCTTACCATCCTTGAGGACAATAACCCTGCGGGCGTATCGTGCAATATCAGTTTCGTGAGTAACAAGTACAATGGTAATACCTATTTTATGGTTAAGGTCGCACAGTACATTCATAACATCTGCGCTGGTAGCACTATCCAGGTTCCCCGTGGGCTCGTCAGCAAGGAGTAAGGCAGGATTGTTAATAATGGCCCGTGCAATGGCAACGCGCTGTTGTTGTCCACCAGATAATTGATTTGGATAATGCGTTTGAAATCCACCGAGACCCAAAGTCTGCATTATCTGATAAATATTATCCACCTCTCTTTTCGATATCCTCTTACTATAAATAAGAGGTAGTTCAATATTCTCTACTACCGTAGTTCGGCTTAAAAGGTTAAAACTCTGAAACACAAATCCCAATTTTTTATTGCGAATTTCGGCTAATTCGTTTTTTGAGAACCGGGAAACTTCGAGACCCTCCAAGCAATATCTCCCTTTTGTAGGACTATCGAGGCAGCCAAGGATATTCATCAGGGTGGACTTACCCGATCCGGAGGCCCCCATTATGGCTACAAATTCACCTTTCCTGATCGTTAAAGATACGCCGTTCAAGGCAGCGACCTCAACTTCTCCCATCGTGTAAATCTTGTAAACTTCCTCTAGTATTATTATATCTTGCATGGTTAAAAACGGGGCCTGCCCCAGGGAACCTTTTGCGGACCTTTTTCACCCGCCGTAAGAAGGGTCTCACCAATCACAACTTCCATGCCTTCTTTAATATCAGCTTCCAGGATTTCTGTATAACTATCATCCCCTATTCCGAATTTCACAGCCACTTGCCTCAATTTTCCGTTGTCCAACACCCAAAT
>JAUPKS010000300.1 GCA_030837315.1 Planctomycetota bacterium | reverse complement strand
TGGAGGGAAGCTATGGAGATCTCGATCAAAAGCCGAAATAGAAAAGCAAACAATTTTTTTATTGGATTCGATTATGATGGTACACTTGCAGCGCCAGGCTATCCAGTTTTTCCTGAGCTAATCCAAAAAATTATTGACTTAGAGCGAGTTGGAGTATCTTTATTTTTTGCATCTGGGAAAAGCATGCCTTTCATTCAAAATTTTGTCGATAAAATTAGGAGTTAACCCTCGATTTATTTGTGCTGAAAATGGTGGGCACATTCGTGACTTTACCATGGGGACTGACTCATTTTTTGGTAACTCAACAGATTTGATTCGTTTTGATTCGTTGATACAAAATGAATCATTGCCTTTTCATGAACCGGAAGACAAGGTTTCCATATGCACGAAGAGATTTGGTAGAAATTTGTTAGCGGCAAAGAAAATTATCGAAGCAGTTATAAGCAAAAACAAGCTCTGTCTTTCGGTTTTTATTCACCCCGATGGTGCACTAGATATAGTGCCACGAGGAATCAATAAAACAAACCTACTATATTGTATTCCGCATGAAGCTGTCATCCACTATATTGGAGATTCTTACAACGATCTTGGTATGATGCGGCACACTCGCGTTTTGCCACATACTGTAGCTAATGCAGAACAAGACGTTAAGAAGGTGGTTCTTGCTAAAGGTGGTCACATTGCTCCAACCCCAGTAGGCCTTGGCGTTTTGATTATTTTACACAATATTTTGGAATCACTACAAAGTGAAATGCGTATAAACAATTATTACAACAACGTAGGGCCATCGAGTATGGTGATGGGGTTGATCATTTAAAGGAGCTATCCGTGCATTTTGCCAAAATGTCGCACATGCCTTGGTATGGATAATGCTGCTGCTTATATATTAATTGTTCTCGCTGGTATCCTTAATGGTTCATTTGCCTTGCCAATAAAACATCTTAATGAAAGGAACAATGAAAATATTCTTTTGATTTATGCCCTATTGTCTTTTGTGATTTTACCATGGTTTTTAGCATGGTGTACAGTACCTCAAATATTTGCAGTTTATGCTGCAACATCGGCAAAAGTGTTGAGCATTATGCTCGTCGGTGGCTTTATTTTTGGAATAGGGCAAGTCTGTTTCTTTTTGGCATTAAACTTTATAGGTTTAAGTTTAGGATTTATTATAAACTTAGGACTTGCCATCGTTCTAGGATCTCTTCTACCCTATGGCTTCGTTCACCACCATAACATTTTTTCAAAATGTGGCTTACTAACAGTTATAGGAGCTTCTATAGCAACTGCGGGGATTTTATTCTCTAATCGTGCGGGAATTTTGCATAATAGAACTTGGAGACGGGGAAATGCAAAATTCTTTAAGATACTTTAAGATAGGAGTAATGTTAGCGATCTTGGCAGGGATTGCGTCAGCAGGTCAAAATTGCTCATTTGCGTTAACTACTGCAATACAAGAAACAGCATTAAATATGGGCGCAACGCCTTTTGGTTCCGCCATTATAATGTGGCCTGGTTTTTTAAGTTGCAGCTTTATACCTTATTCGTCCTATATGATATATCTGAGTATAAAAAATCATACTTGCCAAAATTACATTAATAATCAATCAATTAAACATTTTTTATTTGCTTTCTTTATGTCTATTTTTTGGTACGTTTCGCTGCTCTGTTATAGCAAAGCTACTCAGCTTATAGGTGGATTAGGTCCTGTTATCGGGTGGCCCTTATTTATGATCATGATTTTAATAACGTCCACCTTTTGGGGATGGCGTTACAAAGAATGGGCAGGGGCAAGTAATAAAGTAAAGCGTGCTCTCTGGAGTGGTTTAGGATTTTTAATGTTGTCTATGATTCTATTAGGACTTTGCTCTACTTTTACATAGAAATTAAATAAATATTTTCAGAGGGGGCAAAAATGGAAGAAAGCAACCGACCCTGGGGATATTACAAGGTGTTGGACGATACTGTAAATCACAAAGTTAAGAAGATCGTGGTGTTTCCTGGTTGTAGATTAAGTCTTCAAAGGCATAAACATCGGTCTGAGCATTGGTACATAATTCAGGGAAAAGCGATCGTCAAAAAAGACAGCGATGAACTTCACTTTAATTCTGGAACCAACGTGGACATACCACGAGGATGCTGGCATCGCATTGAAAACTTCTATGGAGAGCATTTAATTCTCATCGAAATTCAACAAGGTGACTATTGTGGTGAAGATGATATTGAAAGACTGGAGGATGACTATGGAAGAACATTATCTCCAGGGTAGTATACCAGGCTGAACCTTTGACAATATTTACGGCAATCTATTTGATAGATTAGACAATGAGTTTATGAAATTTATTAATGAAATAAGGAGGTCACAATGCAAGATAAACTGATCCTGTGGTTTAATGAAATCGAATTGAAAGATCTTGCGCAGGTCGGAGGTAAAAACTCTTCCCTGGGTGAAATGATCAGAGAACTTACTTCCAAGGGCGTACGTATTCCCGATGGGTACGCAGTCACGGCAGCGGCATACAGGTACCTGCTTGATTCTGCGGGCATAACTCCTCAAATTCAAAAAATCCTTTCCGGCCTAGACACTCACGATATGCAAAACCTCAGCGACCGCGGTAAAGAGATCCGATCCCTGATCTACAATGCCGAACTCCCCCAAGACCTCAGGGCCGAGATTATCGCCGCCTATAAAAAGATTTGTGAAGAATACGGAGGTGAGGAAACGGATGTGGCGGTAAGGAGTTCGGCTACTGCCGAGGACCTTCCAGATGCCAGCTTCGCGGGACAGCAGGAGACGTTCCTTAATATTAGGGGCGAAGATGCCCTGATTGACGCCTGCAAGCGCTGCTTTGCGTCATTGTTTACAGACAGGGCAATCTCATACAGGGTCGACAAAGGTTTCGACCACCTGACAATTGCCCTCTCCATAGGCGTCCAGAAGATGGTCCGTTCCGACCTTGCTTCCTCGGGCGTTATCTTTTCAATCGACACCGAATCGGGCTTCAATGAAGCCATCCTGATCACAGGCTCCTACGGTCTTGGTGAAATGGTTGTGCAGGGCACGGTCAATCCGGATGAGTTTTTCGTTTTCAAGCCCACCTTAAGAAAGGGTTTCAAGCCGATAATCCAGAAAAAACTCGGCACCAAGGAAATAAAAATGATCTACGCTTCCGATGGGAACGAGTCTACCAAGAAAGTCCCGGTCCCCCAAGAGGACAGAAAGGTATTTTGCGTCAGCAATGATGAAATACTGACTCTGGCCAAATGGACGATGATCATCGAGGACCACTATTCTGAGAAGGCCGGCTATTATAAACCGATGGATATTGAGTGGGGTAAAGACGGACGGACTGGTGAACTGTTCATTCTTCAGGCCAGGCCGGAAACGGTCCAATCCCAGAAAGACATCAACTTGCTCGAAACATATGTCATGCTTGAGACAAAAAAGCCGCTTGTGAGCGGGACCGCTGTTGGGTCCAAAATAGGGTCGGGTCCTATCAATATCATCGATAACGTCGCAGCTATAAAAGATTTCAAAAAGGGTCAGGTCCTCGTAACAGACATGACCGACCCCGATTGGGAGCCTATCATGAAGATAGCCGCCGCAATCGTCACCAATAAAGGCGGCAGAACTTGCCATGCAGCAATCGTTAGCCGTGAGCTGGGTGTGCCCTGCATAGTTGGGACCGGTTATGGAACTAAGGGCCTCAAGAACACAATAGAGGCGACGGTATCTTGCGCTGAAGGGGAAATAGGAAACGTTTATGAAGGATTGCTGAAGTTTGAGGTCCAGAGGATTAACCTGCAGGATATGAAAAGGCCCAAGACAAGGATAATGATGAATGTAGGTAATCCAGACATCGCCTTCAATATAGCGTCCATTCCCAACGATGGAGTAGGTCTGGCCAGGCTCGAGTTTATCATCAACAACATCCGCATCCACCCGATGGCGCTTATTCAGTTCGACAAGGTTAAGGACAGTGCCATCAGAAAAGAGATTGAGGTGCTTACCCTTGGATATGAAACCAAAAGCGATTTCTTTGTGGATAAGCTGGCGCAAGGCGTGGCGAAGATTGCGGCAAGCTTTTACCCCAACCATGTAATCGTCAGGATGAGCGATTTCAAAAGCAACGAATATGCCAACCTACTGGGCGGCTCTTACTTTGAGCCCAATGAGGAAAATCCGATGATAGGTTGGAGGGGAGCTTCACGCTATTATGATGAGAAGTACAAGGATGGATTTGCTCTCGAATGCAAGGCCATGAGAAAAGTCCGGGAAGAAATGGGCCTTTCTAATGTGAAGCTCATGATACCGTTCTGCCGTACAGTAAATGAAGGTAAAAGGGTCATTGAGGTCATGAAGGCAAACGGGCTTGTCCAGGGCGATAACGGGCTCGAACTTTACATGATGGTGGAGATTCCCAGCAATGTCGTCCTTCTAGAGGAATTTGGAAAGATATTTGACGGATTCTCAATCGGCTCCAATGACCTCACACAGCTCACGCTGGGGCTGGACCGTGATTCAGCGCAGGTGGCCCACATTT
>JAUPKS010000299.1 GCA_030837315.1 Planctomycetota bacterium | reverse complement strand
GTGGCTCGCCGCGCCTTGCCACTACTGTTATAAAAGTCGTCGAAGGCTTGATTTAATGTATAGGAATTTTCAATCTTTTGAAATTCCCCTCTAGAAAGAGGGGATTAAGGGGTGTGTACATAATGCCATAACACACCCCCAGCCCCTCTTTTTAGAGGGGAGTTAAAAACTTGCTGCCAAAGGCAGCCTAATTTATATATTAAACCACGGCGTTACCCAGATATATTTTACATGGAATACCAATCTCAAGCATACCTTTATCGGCAACGCTAGCATAGATAAGAAAAGAAACGCCACAATGGCATATCTAATCATGCCGAGTTTTTCTAATGCCATGCTTTTCCTCGCCTTCAGAAAACGGTATGGAATTGTCATGCCCACGAGGAAATATCCGATTATCACTGCGCCACCAAGAACAAATCCCAGGAAAGATTTGGAATTAACACCAAGGAAACTGGTCAGGTCGTAGTTGGTTTCGGCTGCGATCCGATGGATATCCCATTCCTGCCATGGCCAGAACCAGAGCCAGCCAGGCCCGCGCATGAAGACTCCAACGATAATCAGCAATATCCATAAGATATGGAACCCAAAGCAGAAGGTAATCATGGCAAACTTCCGTTCCTTAAAGGTGTAATATCCATTCCCTTTTGGATTAAAATCCACGTACGGTATGGCCATCAGGCCTATAACGATCAGCATGGGAAAGACGACCCCGGCAATCCATGGATCGAAATAAACAAGCATTTCCTGCAGTCCCAAAAAGTACCACGGCGCCTTTGCCGGATTTGGGGTCATGGAAGGGTCCGAAAGTTCCTCCAGCGGTGCATCGAGGAGGATAGACCAGACAATGAGGATGATCGTACAAATGATGGCCGCCAAAAACTCTTTTCTTAGCAGATATGGCCACGTGGGTATTTCACTGTCGGATATCTCTAAATCTTTTTCCTTTGCAAGGGTAGGGCCCTTAATGAAAGCCAGTGCCCGGTATCTGCCTTTGTCTTTTGGCTCTTCTGGTTTGCTATCTTTCTTTTCCATGTTTTGTAGTCTTTTCCTTTGTGCCTCTGTGGTTTCTATTCTTCTGAACACGCAAAACGTCTCATTGTAATAGCGTTTACCGGGCAGCGCTTAACGCACAATCCGCACCTGATACACCTTTCCTCATCGATAACCATCACAGCATCCCAATCGCCAGGAATGGCACTCTCGTCATGCAAAGCGTCTGCAACCTCAATGTTTTCACGGGATACCATGGATATACAGTTGTATGGACAAATGTCAACACAGCCCCCGCATAGCACACATTTCTCGTCAATAAATATGTTGTAATGGCAGAGCAGGCAGCGTCCTGCCTCTTTAAAGGTATTTTCCTTCGAAAGTCCCAGTTCAACCTCTGCGTTCAGATCCAACCTCTCTTTCATGGAAAGGGCATCCTGGCTTTGTCTGGGTACTGACTCATAATTAGGCATTCTTTCCGAAGGGGATTGTTCTTTATAATAAAATTTATATCCTTTAATCTCCTCTCCGGCTAAAAATGTATGGATCGACCTTGCAGCCTTTCTCCCGTCTGCCACCACCTCAATAATATTCCTGGGACCTGTTACACAATCGCCTCCCGCAAACACGCCATTTTTACTGGTCATAAAACTTTCTGGTTCTATAACAGGCATCCCCCAGTGATTAATTTTTATCCCAAACCTTTCTGACAGAAATCCAATGTCGGGTGATTGACCAATAGCCGCTATTATCATGTCGGAGGGTATGATGAAATTGCTTCCTTCAGTGGGGATTGGACGCCGTCGCCCCTTGTTGTCAGGCTCGCCCAGCTTGTTTTTTATGCATTCAAGATGTGCCACCTTTCGATCATGCCCACCGATTATTCTTACAGGAGAAGTCAGATAGTACATCTTTATGCCTTCTTCTTCAGCCATACTTACCTCTATTTCACCAGCAGGCATCTCCTCCAGCGTCCTGCGATAAACAATAGAGACCTCTTTTGCACCCAGTCTCAGTGATGAACGCGCACAGTCTATGGCGGTAAAGCCACCCCCAATAACCGATACCTTTTCGGGAACGCTTTTTAGTATTCCAAGATTCATATCCTTCATAAATATAACGCCATGCATAACCCCAGCCAGGTCTTCACCGGGGATATCAAGCATCTGCGATTTATGAGCGCCTGTGGCAATATAAACAGCGTTATATTCCTTTAATAACTCATCGAACTTATTGGGTGTATCTATGGGGCTGTTTAAACGGATATCGACGCCGAGTTCCTTTATCCAGTTCACTGCATCCTCTATCTTATCGCGTGGCAATCGGTAAGGCGGGATGCCCACGCTTAACATGCCCCCGGCGAGCGGAAGGGCTTCATACATGACGACATCGTGTCCCTTACATGCCAGATCGTTCGCAGCGGCAAGCCCCGATGGCCCTGCGCCAACTATCGCAACACGCCTCCCTGTTTTTTCTCTGTTTATGGGTTTTCGTGGTGGTTTTTTTGAGGCGAAGTCTGCCGCGCTCCTTTTGAGTGAGCATATGGCAATAGGTTTGTCAATTGCCCCACGGCGGCATGCAGTTTCGCAAGGATGCGTACATACCCTGCCGAGTATATGCGGGAAGAGGTTTGCCATGAAATTGAGACGCAAAGAGATATCAAAGTCTCCTTCAATTATGCGTTCTATATAATTCATAGCCGGTGTGTTGACAGGACATGCATACTGGCAATTGATATTTTCCCTGAACCAGTGGTCATCGGCTTTGACTATTTTATAGTCCACGCTACGCTATTCCCCCTTTTGGTGCCTTTTCTGTTCTAGCCGTTTGTCGTTTTCGAACGCCTGTTTAAAGGTAATCCATGTAAAGAAAAACAACAGAATTATCAGACCAACGATGGGGATGTTATCGGGTTTGGTTATAATTGCCCAGACATTTTCCATAGGTAAATTCCTAAAATTTTTGCACCTATTTAGCCACGAATAAACACGAATTTAAACAAATAGTCACGGGTAAAAAAAACAACAAAAGGAAAATGAAAATGACGAAGAAGGGGAGATAAAAGTTATGCTTGATTACTTTCTCCAAATATTTTCAATTTCTCCTTTTCCCCTTCGTTTTTTTCTTTTATTCACATTCGTGTAGATTCGTGTTAATTCGTGGCCAAACCTGTTAAAGCGGTCCGGAAATACCTCCGTCCTTGCGGATCCTCCAGAAGTGTACCATCATAAATACGCTGATGATAAGGGGTAACCCGATACAATGCCATACGTACGCCCGCAATAAGGCATTTCCGCCTACCATTGAACCGCCTAAAAGCGCAAATCTTATGTCATTGTGTGCCGTCATTCCCATTTGTTCCCCAAAAGGTCCTTCGTGTCCCAGTAACGGTGCTGAGCGAGCCATATTCGTACCAACCGTTACAGCCCAAAATCCCAATTGGTCCCACGTGAGCAGGTAGCCGGTAAAACTTAACAGGAGGGTAAGCACCAGCAGGACGACTCCCACACACCAGTTAAATTCTCTGGGCGGTTTATACGAACCCGTTGCAAATACGCGGAACATGTGGAACCATACCGTGATGACCATCAAGTGAGCGCTCCATCTGTGCAGATTCCTCAAGATAGCGCCGAAAGGCACTTGATATTCCAGGTCTTTTATATCCCAATATGCATCATGAACCGTGGGGCGATAATAAAACATCAATAACACGCCCGTAAACGTAAGGACCAGGAACAGGAAGAAGCTGATACCGCCCATACACCAGGTAAATTTTAATTGGGGTGCGTGTCTTTTTACCTTGGCTGGATGTAAATGCATGAAGACGTTTGAAACAATCTTGAGCATGCGATTCTTCGGCGTGTCGGCAAAGGTGTGTCTGAAGACAGACTTCCAGACCTGCGAGCTAACCGCCAAGTCCCTCAGCATGCCGAATAACCCCTTTTCCTTCAGCATGTTTTTGTATTTTGACAAGAAATTTCCTTTGGAATTATGCGTCATTTTAAACCTTTAAGAATGCGCCGGTCTTTTCCCATTCTCCGCGCTCTCCCCTGAATCTTAGCCCTTCGTCAACGATTATTTGACCATCCTCACCCACTGCAACCTTAAATCTCTCCAGAGGCCTTGGTGCGGGCCCCTCAATATTAAGCCCATCGGGGGTAAACCCACTCCCGTGGCAGGGGCATTTGAATTTGCCCTCTGCTGCAAGCCAGTTAGGGGTACAGCCCAAATGAGTGCATTTTGCCTCGATTACGTACATCCTGTCAACCTCCCTGACGATCCATATCCGGAATTGTTTTTTAAACCTTTCGCTTACCCCTAATGTGTATTGGAAGGGATACCCAATCTTATACCTTGTCGGTGGTTCAATGATGGTTCTGGGAAAAAAGAACCTGACAATTCCACCAGATACTGTTGTCAGAAATATCCCTATAAACCCCCAACCGACGAGATACAGGAATTTTCGACGATTTACCGGGTTTCCTCTGTTTTTTGTTGCTTCTAACATAACACTGGTAGATTTACATTATTACTATGATGCAGATATGCTCAGAGAATAAAGAATTTTTAGAAGAAAACGGAGAACACATATCTTCTCAATATGTTATATTTATTTTGTCTTCGTTTCAATTAAATATAACGAATCTCTTGAAAATGGTACAAGAACTTTTGAACTGCGTGGACGAAAAATGGCGTCTAATATTCTATTGATTATTTATTGAATACTGGTAGTATATTGAGACGC
>JAUPKS010000298.1 GCA_030837315.1 Planctomycetota bacterium | reverse complement strand
TCCCAATAATCCTGTCCAAGGGAAGGTCATCCATAACGGGAAGTGTAGGAAGGCGATGATCGTTAAATTTTAGATTCATACAGGTATTCTGGTATTACTCCTTTATACGGCGGTCATAGGAACCATTTTGACATCAATTATCCACAAGTTCAAGGAGAATTATATCTGTCATTCATTGAAATAGTTGGCCATCGCCTGGTTTAATGGTAAAGAATTTCAGGCCAAGAGTTTCTCCCCCTTGATCTTATTGCTGGACAGGTTTAAGATAGGAGATGCCTTATTATTCAAGGGTTTTTGGGTATACTTCACAAAAAACGTCTTGTTGAAAACATTGTATTCATTTGGTCTTTTAAAAAATTTATCAAGTATGAGCTCCGTCAGGAGCAACCTGTTTGCATATCAATTATACACAGGTCGCTCCTCTGGAGCTCATCGTATCTTAACAATTCATTGCTACAAACAGTACGCCCTTAACAGGGTTTAATTTTTCAAAACACTAAATTGTTACAAAATATTTAGTTTTGTCCAGCCAATTTTTGGCCAACAGGAAGCCCTTGATGGGGGAGGTTAGGTGGGGGGGGGAGAGAGAAGAGTGTTCTCCCTCCCCTAGTCCCTTTCATTATAAGGAAGGGAATATTTAGTTGTCGAAGGCCTAATTGATTGGTGAAACCTTTGCAATTGACTTATCAGCATAAGTGATATAAGATTATGATCTCTTAATTCAAAATTCCTTTAGACTTATGGAATTACCTATGAAAAACGGCGAAATCATAAACAAAAAACCCGTGGCAGAGGGTCTTGTCGATTACGAGAAGACCTATAGAGAATTTTCGTGGGATATCGTTAAAAAAGAATTATCAATAACCGATAACTCCACAAATAAGGTAAACATTGCCTATGAGGCCATTGATAAGCATGCCCAAACATGGCGGAAGAATAAAGTGGCATTGTATTGGGAGGGCGCCGATGGTACCTGCCAGAAGTATACATTCCTTGAATTAAAAAGACTCTCTGATAAGTGTGCAAATATGCTTCGGCGGATAGGTGTGAAAAAAGGAGATCGGGTCTTCATTTTTCTGCCGCGCTTGCCGGAGCTTTATATCGCCATGATAGCGATTGCAAAGCTTGGCGCCATTGCCGGCCCCATGTTTTCAGCCTTTGGGCCTGATGCCGTTCGCGACCGTTTACAAAATAGCGAGACCAGGGTATTGATTACCACGCCGGAATTGAAAGAGCGTGTTGACACCGTGCTATGGGAATTACCAAAGTTAGAGTATATCGTATTAGTCAATAACAAGGAGGAATACGAATTAGAAGAACGGGATGTATGTTATACCACGTTGATGGAAGACGCTTCAGATAAGTTTGAAATGGAATGGATGGAATCGGAAGATCCGTTTTATATCCTGTATACTTCCGGTACAACAGGGAAGTCAAAGGGTATAACCCACGTCCACAACGATATGATTTCACATTATATTACCACCAAATGGGTGTTGGACTTACGAGATGATGACGTCTATTGGTGTACGGCAGACCCAGGTTGGGTGACAGGCACCGTGTATGGGTTGTGGGGCCCGTGGCTGAATGGTATTTCTTCTTATGTTTTCGACGGTCGGTTTGATACGGCAAAGTGGTATGAGATTATTCAAACCTATAAAATTACGGTATGGTATACTGCTCCCACTGCCTTGCGGATGGTGATGAAGTCTGGTGATGATCTGGTAAAAAAATACGATTTAAGCAGTTTGCGGTATATCTGCAGTGTAGGAGAACCCCTTAACCCGGAGGTAATACGATGGGGGTTAAAAGTTTACCATTTGCCCATTCATGATACGTGGTGGCAGACAGAAACGGGTTCCATTATGATCGCTAATTATCCATGTTTACCGATAAAGCCAGGCTCCATGGGTAAGCCATTTCCCGGCATTAAAGCAGCCATCATTGATGGCAAAGGAAACGAGTTGCCTGCCGGACAACATGGTCTTTTGGCGTTAGAACCAGGGTGGCCGTCTATGCTGAGGACAGTATGGGGTGATGAAAAACGGTTTAAGGAATATTTCAATATTCATGGGTGGTATAGTACCGGTGATACCGCATATCGGGACGAGGATGGTTATTTCTGGTTTGTAGGAAGGGCTGATGATGTAATCAATACATCTGGCCATAGAGTGGGGCCTTTTGAGGTAGAAAGCGCCTTGCTCGAACACAGGGCAGTAGCGGAGTCGGGTGTGATTGGGAAGCCCGATGCAGAGAGGGGAGAAATTATCAAGGCATTTGTGGTGCTTCGGGAAGGCTTCAAGACCTCAAGGGAATTGGAAGAAGAAATAAAAATATTTATCAAGCACCGTTTGGCAGCCCATGCATACCCGAGAGAAATTGAATTTTGCGCAAATTTGCCCAAAACCCGGAGTGGCAAAATTATGCGACGATTATTAAAGGCAAGAGACCTTGGATTACCCACGGGAGATATATCTACACTCGAAGACTAGACAGAAGCAATGTTTCAATAACCAGCAAACTAAATTTTTTATATAAGGAGAAATACATATCAATGGAACAGACGAAATTTAATAAATCATTTTTTGACTCCGTAGAGCCGATCAAGATGAAAGACCCGCTTGCTGTAGCACTAGGTGCAATGGATAAAAATGAACCATTTGTATTTACCTACACAGATGCGGTAAAGCTCGCCGGCCATTCATGTCCTGCAGTTTCTGGTGCGTATAAATTAACCCAGGTGGCATTGAAAAGTCTATACGGCAATGAAACCCCTGTGCGTGGACAAATAAAGGTGACATTTAAAGGCGGTGTCGGCTCTAAGGTAAATGGCCCGATATCACAAGTGGTTACCTTGATTACAGGCGCCTCGGGTGAGACTGGTTTTAAAGGATTGGGCGGGGGGCGATATAACAGACAAAATTTACTCTCCTTTGATGAAACAAAAGAAGCGGATGAAGACGCAGTGTGTACGGTAATATTCGAAAGGATGGATAATAAGAAAAAGATAGAAATTTCTTACAACAATTCCATGCTTCCTGCAAATCCTAAAATGGGTGATTTGATGCCGTTGGCTGTAACGGGTAAAGGCACCGATGCCGAGATAAGAGAATTCGGGGAACTATGGCATGAAAGGGTTAAGGCAGTGCTGATGAATCCGCTGAAGGGGATGTTTATAGTCAGGGAATTATGATGAATTTATTGTGAAAACAGGTCAATGAAGAGAACACGAGCTAACCTTTTTACGCTTCAATTTCTTTAGGCATGGTACCCATCATGCAGGGGCTTAATTTGCCATAAGATATTTTACGAGCGCCAAAGGTATTGGGTCATTATCGGATTATATTGAAAAGACCGTAGGCAATGTTTTCTGCAGTTTTTCAAAACAAATATATATCTTGACGAGGAAATTTTAAAATGTATAATAAACCGGTATTTATTAACTATTAAAGATAGTAAATTAATATATACGGCGAAAGGGGGTGGAACTGGAGGGGGGAGATTAACCGAGAATATGCATTACCGCATTAATATAAGGCTTTAATATCTAAATCTATAGAAGAAAGGAGAATGGGGTTATGTTTAAGAAGATATTTGCAGGGTTCTTGGGTGTAGCGCTGGTAGCAGGAATTGGCATGACAAAGGCTCAAGCGTATCAGGTTAAACCTGCAAAATTATGGGTTACTGCAATTGCTATTGGTACACCTATTGAGGGTGCGGAAATTAAGGTAGGTGACAACACGTGTACAACCGGTAAGAATGGTACCTGTGTGTTTGAATTGAAACCAGGGTCGTATGAAATTACCGTCCATGAACATGGTGGTGTAAGTGCACATACGAGTGTTAACCTTGAGGAGAAAGATATTCGGTTTATATCATTGGATCTGGGTGCCGCTGCACTTCATCCAAGCGGACATCACTAATTGTGTTAGCACACCGGAATATTTAGCTAATTTTGTAATTTAAAGGCAGTTGTTAAGAGAAATAATTAACAACTGCCTTTTTCATTCATGAAATGATTAAATTAAAGAAAATACTTTGTCCTATTGATTTTTCAGACTGTTCTATCTACGCATTAAGCTATGCAATTGATCTATCAACCAAAGAACGCGCTTCATTATATCTCATACATGTTATAGAAACCCACATAAGTGGGATGGGAGATATAGTGAAGCAAATTGACTTGTTATTGGATGATAAACAGATAGAGAATCTCAGGATGAAACTTACGAATCTGATACCTGATAAAATGCGGACAAATATCCACATACAACCTATCGTGGAGAAAGGTATCCCATTTGTCGAGATAATAAAGACTGCCAAGGACAACCATATAGATGTAATAATCATGGGGACACACGGCAGGACTGGATTGGGACACATATTGATTGGCAGTGTTGCTGAAAGAGTAATCCGAAGTGCCCCGTGTCCTGTGCTAAGCATAAGACTTCCCAATCAGGTATTTTCAATGCCTTAGCACGGCGTAGTCGCAACCAAATTGGCCGCCCCTTGTATTGGCTGATAAACACCAAAATACCCTCCCTGCATCCAATCGCCATCGTAAATAAAATGAACTAGCGTGGATAGAATTATTTACCTATATAGTAATTTCTTAAATACTTGTGTAAATTAATTATTAGTCATCGACTGTAAAGTGTTTTCTGGTATGTTAATTGCGCACCTGTTTATAGAGCATGTTAGATAATTACTGAGAAGGTTGCTGAAATTATTTTTTCCAGAGAGGTAAAGTTTGTTTCCAAAAAGGTATCGTTCAAAATCGGAATCACCGGACTTAGATGCTTCATCGCAAAGCCGCACGAGCATGAGGAAAAAACCTGTAGTCCGTGGGAGAAAATATAAAAAATTTGGTGGATTCGATCGTATTTTCGATGCGATAACAGACCCCATAATTGTATTCGATACGGAATTTAATCTAATAAAAATCAATAAGGCAGCTAAATATTTTTTTAACGGAAACCCTATTGGGAAAAAGTGTTTTTTTACGAAGCATAAATTTGCCCTGGCATGTAAGAATTGTCCAACGTGGCAAACATTAAAGACTGGTTCAACAACAACAACCAGCGAGATCTTAAGCCCCAAAACGAGTACCCCTATTCTTTTAAAGACATACCCGATTTATAACCGACTCAAAAAAGTCGAGGGTGTTGTGTTGATTGGCAGGGAAAGTAGTGATGTACCAAGAAAAGCGAAGAGATAGAAAAAAACCTTTGACACCAATTCACACGCTCGGTTACCATTGATTTATATGAAAGGCGTAAAAGAGATAAGGTGACTTATTAAATAACGCAAGTTTTAGTTTATTATAGGTGGCTGATGAAATCTTTTTTATATACATATTGGTTTATTTTGCTCTCTTTTCTTATCTTCGCAGGGTGTTTAAGCGGGAAAAGACCGGGTGTCATGCTTTCCCCAGAACTTGACAAAAGGGTTTACCAAGTCAGTCCGTTACCCATTACGGTGGGTCTTTATATAGAACCTGCTTTGCGTAGCTATGTTCAAAAAGCGCCGGTGAGAGAATATGAAGCTGGTTCACCGCAGTTTACTTTTCCAGATTTTATTTTCGCCTTCGGAGAACCTCTTTCTTCGAAGATTGAAGAGATGTCAAAAATTGTATTTAAAGAAGTAGTAGTAATAGATAATCTGCAAAACAAGGAAGATTTGAATAGAAAGGCCCTGGATGGAATTTTGGCCGTTAGGTTAAAGAATTCGGATATAAAACTTTATATAGAGTCCTCCGTATGGCGGGCTATTGGGCGACATAATCTTTCAGTCGTGTCGTCATTTTTAGATCCCAGACTAAATAAAGTATGGGAGTCAGAAGTTGCTGTGGAAGGGAAGGGATTGGATTTTATAACGAGTAACGTTGAATATGAGTGGTGGGTTACGGCTGGGCCTAAATTTGGCCCTGCTGTGGACGATGCTATCCAAAAGCTCACCTACGATCTTGCCCAAAAAATTACTACATCGAAAGAGATATCAGATTATATCCAGAAAGGAAAACAATAAAATGTTATTGGTTTAACACTATTTTGGCCTCTTTGCGAAGACGATCGATTAATTTAAGTATTTCCGCATCCACCGCTTCTAAACGCACCTTTTCCCTAACATTATCAAATTGAATATTGTCACCTTCTTTTTTGTCGGTGACTTTTATCAGATGATACCCATATTCCGTTTGAACCGGTTCGCTTACCTGACCTGCTTTTAATGAAAATGCAGCATCTAAAAAGGACTTTGCGAAGGTTCCCTTTCTTTGGATAAATCCTAAATCCCCTCCATTTTGAGCTGACGGGCAGTTTGAGTACTTTTTTACGCCTTCATCAAAAGGGACTCCTCGATCGATTTCTCTTTTGATAGTTTTGATTTGTTCCAGTGCATGAGAAAGTTCTTCCGCTGTCTTCATATTTCTCGTATCTATAAGGATATGGCTTACCTTAACAGTTTCACCGTTAAAGAGGCTCTTATTCTCATCAAAATATTTTTTCAGGGTCTTATCGTCAAGTCTATTATGAAAATACTTTTCGAGTGCAATAGAGTATTTTATACTTTTTTTGAACTCGTCTATATGAGAGCCGATAGATACGAGGATTTGTTCCAATGATTGAATGGCATTCTTCTGATTGCTATTGATAGTATTTCGTATCCGATCTACCTCCCTTTCAATCTCATCTGAGCTAACAATCAAACCTTGTTTATCAATGAATTCGTCCAGCACTATATCCGTAATCAGTTGGTCGAGAATTTCCTGTCTCATCGAGGCGGCTGTTTCAGGGGTTATATCGGTGAACATTTTGAGTCTATTAACCAACACCTCTTGTGTTATATTTTTACCGTTTACCGTTGCAACAATAGTACCTGACTGCTCTTTTTCTGCAGAACATGTATGAGGTTGCAAGAATACTAAAACCAAACATACCAGCGGTGCAAATAACTTACTCATGGTAATCCCTTTCTTTATTGATTCGGAGTTCACGTATCTTTTGCTGGAGATTTTGCCGGTGCATATCAAGTGCCTCTGCCGCACGGCTAATGTTTCCGTCACACTCTTCCAGTTTCTTTTTTATAAAATCACGTTCAAAATTTTCTATAAGTATCTTCTTTGCGCCACGGAAAGAAAGATTATAATCAATATTTTTTAATGGCATTGCAGCATTTTCCGGATGTTTTATCTCTTCAGGAAGGTCTATTGTATCAAGGATTTCATTGTGAGAAAGGACGATGGCACTCTCAATAACGTTTTTGAGTTGACGAACATTGCCTGGCCAATCATAAGACACTAAAAACTTCATTGCCTCATTGGAGAGTGATACAATACGTTTTTGATGTTTCTTGGAAAAATATTGTAAAAAACGGTTTACGAGCAGAGGGATATCTTCTTTCCTATGTCTCAGGGCGGGGAGCTTTATATTTACCACCTTGATCCGATAGTACAAGTCTTCCCGAAATCTGCCTTCCTCGATTTCTTCTTCAAGGTCACGGTGCGTAGCGCTGATAATGCGGACATCCACGGCAAGCGTTTCAACGCCACCTAAACGTTCAAATTTTTGTTCCTGCAATACCCGCAGGAGTTTTGATTGTGTGTTGACGCTCATGTCTCCGATTTCATCAAGGAATATTGATCCCTTGTCGGCCAACTCGAACTTGCCTAATCGCCTCTCTGCAGCGCCGGTGAATGCCCCCTTTTCATGCCCGAAGAGTTCGCTTTCTATCAATGTCTCTGGTATTGCGGCACAATTCATAATCACAAGAGACTCATTCCGTCGTTTGCTGCGCTTATGAATTTCCCGCGCGACGAGTTCTTTTCCACTGCCGCTTTCACCCTGGATGAGTACAGTAACGTCTGTTGTACCAACTTTTTCGATCTTGTCAAAAACATCCTTCATGGCCTCACTTTGGCCGATGAGTTCACCCATGCCTTCCAATCGGCCAATTTCTAACCGAAGTCGGGCGTTTTCATCCTGCAGGGCAAGTCGTTCGAAGGCATTTTTGGCAATAATCCGAAGCTCGTCGATTTCGTATGGTTTTGCAATATAGTCATAGGCGCCTTTCTTCATGGCCTCAACGGCAATTTTTTCTGAGCCATACGCAGTAACAATGACCACCAGGGGTGGATTTTTTATCATATTGATCGTCTCAAGGGTTTTCATACCATCGAGATGGGGCATATTGATATCTAAAAGCACCAAAGCTGGTTGCAGGGTTTTTATCATGTGGAGTGCATCGGTTCCATCTTTTGCCTCATATACAATGTAGCTATCCCTTTGAAGGATCTTTTTCATTCCGTAGCGTGCGGCTTTTTCATCATCTACAATTAATACTGAAGGATTGATCATAATCTCATGTTTGTACTAATAGTGGTTCAGGTAAAGGAAAGTTTATCACAAATGACGCACCGTGCCCGTTACTCTCTGCGTGGATAGTGGCTTCCATATCTTCCAGTTTTTTCTTTACGATGGAGAGCCCCAGCCCCGTACCTGTTTGTTTTGTAGTATAAAAGGGCTCGAATATTTTCTGGAATGACCCTTGTGCTATGCCAGTACCTGTGTCAGTAACCGTTATCTGAATTGCGTGGCTACTAGGCTGATAATGGGCGTTAATATGTATCTCACCACCAGATGGCATTGCCTGGATGGCATTACGGAGTAAATTAAAAAATACTTCCTTGAGCGCCCCTTCATCGGCAGCGATTTCTGGAAGGTCATTGGGAATTTGGCAAAAGGTTGTAATCTTATTCTGCTTTGCCTCGTGATTGAGTACAACCAGCGTTGAATGAATGACAGCGCCGATTCTGACACTCGTTTTTACCTCACTGCCTGGTTTTGCAAATTGCAGCAGCTGATTGACAACCTTAGTCAGCCGGTCTATTTCATCGACGATAATGGTGAGGTCTTCTTGTAAAGGATCATTTTTTTTTATATCTTCCCGCATGACCTGCACAATAGCTTTAATAGAGCTCAAGGGGTTTTTTACTTCATGGGCTACACTGGTAGAGAGACGTCCGAGGCTGGATAGTTTTTCATTCTCATACATTTTTCTTTCCAGTGCAAGCTTTTCCTCGATTATCTTGGATTTTTCTACTGCGGAACCGATTTCATTAGCGATTATCATCAATTGATCCAGATTATCAGAGGCAATCTGCACACCTCTCCTGGCTCGTCCCAGGCTTAAAAGACCCGTAAGTTTACGATTGACAAATATTGGGAATATGAGGACTGCTTCCAGCAGTCTCATTTCGTTTATGATCGAAACCTCCCTTGCTTCGTATCGGTTTAACGCCGCAAATTCCCCATTGGCAAAATATTGTACTATATGCAGTATATTTGACTGGGTGATAGGTGCGTATTTTTTATCTCCAACAATCTGAATCCGTTCACTCTTAAAGAGGAGAAGGTTGGTAGATTTGATTGCTGTGGCCTTTTGAATGGATTCGACCACATATTCAAGCAGCTTTGTGAAGTTTACCAGGGGGTCTGTGCTAATAACGTGGCTCAATTCGTTTAATAGGTACTCACTATCCGCAGTACGATAAAATATCAGTTTCCTTAAAAGTTTCTGTATTCTTTCCTTGCCTGTTGGAAACCAGAATACAAGCGTGATGACAAATACAGCTTCCAATATCTTTGCATTTATCAGATAGTGGTGCTCAAGGAATTTACTCAATTGCTTGATCCCGAAATAATAAAGACAAATCAGGATAAGGGTAAGAAACGAATAAAAGACGCTGCGGCGAAGCACAAATTCCATATAATTATAGCGGTATACATAATAGGAGAAAATGATGCTGGGGAAGATCGATGATAACATAGAAACCAATACAAGATAATCTCCACCATAAGGAATCTTGTTTCCGTCAAGGAGTACCGTGAATCCAATAAACACGGCGATGATTGTCACCACCCAGAAGATGGCCAGGTGAAATTTACGCTCTTCCTTCTCATCTACCATTTTCGAGAGCCATCGGGAAATACCTGCTGCTATAAACAGCGATAGTATTAACCAAAATACAAAAGGTTTTACGTAATTGGATGTGGTTGCTATCAAATCGGGGGCTTCAAAGGTTATAAATTTTTTTATAACCATGGAAAATGGAATAACGGGAAGATAAATAGCCATAACGATGAGCCGTTGCGGGGATTTTTTTATCTGCGGGTTGCTCTCAAAAAGAAAGGATACCGCCGTGTGAAGTAACAAACTGGGCATGAAACCAATTCCTGCATAAGAAATTGCAGCGGCAATAAAATTTACCGGGAGGAAATATTTCCCAAACAGGACAAAACTAAACAGAGAAATGGTATTCCCAAAATGCCACATAGCCACACTGATAACGAGGAAGAGGAAAATGAGTTCGCTCCGTGTCTTGTGTTTCCGTTGCACAATCAGGATTGAGAGGACTATGTGCAAGATGCTACCCAGGATAAAACCTATGAGTGATATAATTTCGTACAGGGGCATAATTGAGCTCGATATTTGTTACTATAGTAAACGAATAGGAAACTTGTCATTGCAATCGGAGCGAAGCAATCCAAGCCATAAAGATTTCTTCGGATTACCTGATAATTTATGATATTGGTGAAGAAAGCTACTGTCAATAGAAAAAACAACATAAAGTAATCTTGCCGTAATATATAGTTGCCTTGACAACGTATGAACTGTTTCAGTAAAATTCAATTCGAGCTTCTGCATTTGTCAGGAACAGATTTTCCTATGCATTATTTTAGTACGGAATTCAATTGGAAAAACCAAAAAATATAAACAAAATCATTATTCGTTCTCCCAACTGGGTGGGTGATGTTGTTATGGCGACGCCTGCCTTCCGCTGTATCAGAGAAAACTTTCCGGACGCAATAATAACACTTGCCCTGAAATCTTACATCCAGAAGCTTATTGAAGGCGCTCCCTGGTTTGATAAATTATTCCTTTTAGATTCAAAAGATCGGCTGCCTGGAGGCGCACAATACTTTCCGGTTGTAAAGCACATACGAGCCCAAAAATATGATTTAGGTTTTTTGTTCCCTAATTCCTTTAGTTCTGCATTCATGTTTTGGTTAGGTGGTGTAAAACGGCGTGTAGGGTATAAAAGGGATGCGCGTGCATGGTTTCTTACCGATGGAATAAATCGATTATATGAAAATGGCCATTTTTTTCCAACCTATATGGGTGACTATTACCTGCGTTTGTGTACAGCAGTTGGCTGTGAAGTGCAGTCGAAAGATTTAGCGTTGTTTATTACGGAAAATGGCCGGCGTCGCGTAGATGAAATTTTTGGAAAATACCACCTGGACGGCTGTCGTCCCCTTATTTTGTTAAATCCGGGAGCGGCATACGGCTCTTCAAAATGCTGGACAGCAGAAGGATTTGCCCGGACAGCGGACATCATAAGTGACCAATTGGACTGCACAATAGCCATTGTATGTGCTCCCCATGAAACGAAATTGGCAATGGCTATTGAGCAGGCAGCAAAATCGAAATTGATAAATCTGGCAAATCAAATTATCTCTCTGGACGTCCTGAATGCGCTTATCAAGAGATGCGCCTTATTGATCACCGTTGATTCAGGTCCACGACATATTGCCGTTGCCTTTAAAAAGCCTGTGGTAACTCTCATGGGGCCAAACGACCCGCGGTATACCGATACTCCTGCAGAAGTTGGGCGGGTAATACGGGCTGATGTAGATTGTCTTGCCTGTCATCTGAAGGTATGCCCGAAAGATCATCGGTGCATGACTCAGATAAAACCAGAAAGGGTTGCTGCGACGTGTTTGGATTTACTTAAATAGCCAGAGTATATAGACACTGTATCCAACCAATAAGAATACACCCTGTCCACGGGTAAGGACAAACTTCCAGGTAATCATAGGGATCAGGAAGATACTAAACATGAGCATGACGGGCATATCGATGATGAGAGAAGCAGTATTAACCTGCAAGGGCTGAATTATTGCGGCAATCCCAAGGACGGCAAGGATATTAAAGATGTTACTGCCAAGTACATTGCCCATGCTTATGTCAGATTCCTTGCGAATGGCGGCAACCATTGATGTAGCAAGTTCCGGGAGCGATGTACCTACTGCAATAACCGTAAGCCCTATAACAAGTTCACTGATCCCCACGATTCTGGCGATATATATTGCCGAATGCACCAGGAAATACGCACCCCCTGTGAGTGCCCCAAGTCCCAGAATAATCAGGAATATATCCTTTTTGATGCTGTCATGCGCTGTTCCAATAAAATCTTTATATTCCTGCTCAACAGAGTTTGCTTCCTTTCTGGCTACACGGTACACATAGCAGGTATACACAAAAATACCGCCAAGGAGTATGCCACCTTCCTGACGGCTCAACGTACCATCACATCCCATAAAATACAAAAGCCCTGAGATACCAACCACAATAGGCATCTCACGATAAAGGAGTTTCATGTCAATGGTGAGTGGTCGAACAAGTGCCGATAGCCCCAATATCAGACCAATGTTTGCAATGTTGCTTCCAATGATATTCCCCATGGCAATATCACTTAAATGCTTAATACCGGCCATTACACTCGTAACGAGTTCAGGTGTTGAAGTGCCAAAAGCTACTATCGTGAGTCCTATAACCACGGGTTTGATATTGAAGGAAGCGGCGAATCTTGATGCCCCCTTGACGAGCCATTCAGCCCCAAAATAGAGCCCTGTAAGCCCCGCAAAAAACAGCACTATCTGCACTAGCATGGTATCGTTTTAGAATAAAAAATTTTAAAATGAAACATCCATGACCTAACGGTCACAAGGGAGCGCGAAAATGTTTATCCTTGAGATAACCGACTTCATTTTCGGGTGAAATGTTGTATTATATTAGCGAGATATATGTCTTTGTCAATCATTAATTTGATGATAAGGAATTCAATGTTTGTTGTAGTGTGGTTATAAGGCTTGTACCATGGTTTTAAATTGCCTTCCACGCTCTTCATAATTAAGGAACATGTCATAACTGGCACAGGCAGGGGAAAGCAGAACAATATCTCCTGATGCCGCCAGGGCATTTGCCTGCTGAAAAGCCTCTTTGAAGGTGTTTGGTGTGCGTATTGAGGGCGTTTCTTTTTGTGCCATTTTCTGTATGACGAGTTCCTTTATTTTCCCCGCTGTTTTTCCTATAAGGACTACAGACTTGGCGTGTTTTGCACATACCTCGGCAAATTCCCCAAAATCACTTCCCTTGTCGTAACCCCCGGCAATGAGTATTACCGGTGACTGAAAGGCCGCAATGGCGGCCATGGCCGATTTTGGTGTAGTGGCCTTGGAATCGTTGTAATACCGGATACCATGTACCTCCCGCACAAACTCCAGCCGGTGTTCTAGCCCGGCAAAGGCAGTGACAACATTTCCAATGTGCTGCCCGTTTGCACCAGCCAGATAAGCGGCACAGGAAGCAGCCAGGATATTTTGGAGATTATGGATACCGGGTATCATGATTCTGGATATACACGGTATTGCTATCCTTGTACCATTTACGGATAGTATAATGTCATTTCCTTGCACAAAGGCACCATTTGTTAAGGTATCCTTTGTGCTGTACCACACAACACTGCCTCTACACTCCCTCTCCCACCTTCTTAATTCAGGGTCGTCGTAGTTAAGTATGACATAATCTTCCGGTTTTTGGTGTAATATAATGCCCTTCTTCGCCTGGATATACTCGTCCATGTCTGAGTATCTGTCGAGGTGATTAGGTGATATGTTGGTTAACACACTGATGCCTGGACTTTTTTTTGCGTTATGGAGTTCTTCCAGCTGAAAACTGGAAAGCTCAAGGACTACGATGTCGGACGGTTTTATTTCCTTAAGCTCCAGCAGGAGTGATTTTCCGATATTCCCTCCGACCCACGTCATACGCTGAGTCTGTTGCAATATTTTGCCAGTAAGGGTGGTAGTGGTAGACTTCCCATTGCTACCCGTGATGCCGATAATAGGGGCAGGGCATAATTGAAAGAAGATGTTTATTTCCGTATCCATCGGCACATGATTATTTCTTGCAATCTGTATAAACCTTGAATCCTTTGGTACGGCGGGATTAATGATAACCATGTCTGCATTGATAAAATCCTCGTCGCAGTGTCCCCCGAGTTTGTAGGAAACAGGAATACCCTCAAGTTGTTTTAGAGATGGGGCGAGTTCCGTTGCATTTCTCAGATCGGTTATGGTAACGCGAGCGCCTTGTCTTGCAAGAAATTGGGCAATGCCTACCCCGCCCCCAAATAAGCCTAACCCCATAACGGTGATCTTTTTATTTTTAAATTTATCCTGCATTTGCAAAGTGTCTTTGTAACAATAAAGCCGAATATATCTGTTTGTGGGTGAACAGGTTCTGGACCTGATTGTACCATCAAGATATGAAGAAGGTTAAGGGTCGCCTTAACAGGTTGTCCGGTAAGTAATAAATATAAATATTTTCTATTGCATTATTTTAGTGATTCTTGACTTGTCTTTTCGCTTTAAATTAACAGAAGGGATAGGCTTTGTAAACGGGAATTTTCCGATGGTATACTCGGTGCGGCAATTTCAACGGAATATAAACACATGAATGTTGACTTGATGCGGAATGAAAAACTGAGTGATACGATAATAAATTATCACAATATTTCTTGACTTTTTCTGAGAATGTAACTACCTTAGTCACTTTAAATCAAGGGGAAATAAAAGGGAGAAGTAGGTATTTCTTCTGATGTAATGTTCATTTGAACGCTGATAACCACAGGTAAACAGAGATCGTTAAAAAGTATTTCTCTGCGTATATCTGCGAAAATCTGTGCTCCCAATAAAGAAAACGGTTATAGATCATGAAATTAAAGGACGATATACGAACGCAGATTCTGTCTAAGGTTAAAAAGATCGTTGTTAAGATAGGTACAGGCGTTCTGACAACCGATGACGGGTATTTGGATAAAGAGCAGATAAAGAACCTGGCCGGACAGGCCGTAGAATTAAACAAGATGGGATATCATGTTGTCGTCGTGAGTTCAGGTGCTATTGGTTCCGGAATGGGGGAGCTTGGTATTGAAAAAAGACCTGCTACTTTGCCTGAGTTGCAGGCAGTTGCAGCAGTAGGTCAAAGTAAATTAATTAGTATGTATGATGATTGTTTTAAGCTACACGGTTACCACGCTGCCCAGATCCTGCTCACCCGCGAAGATTTTGAAGACCGGCAGAGATACCTGAATACCTGCAATACGATTCATACGTTGTTTCAACTCAATGCCATTCCTGTGGTGAATGAAAACGATACGATTTCCGTGGATGAAATCAAATTCGGTGATAACGACGCACTTTCAGCATTGGTAACGAACCTGCTGAATGCAGAGTTACTGATTATCCTTTCTTCTGTTGATGGGCTGTACGATAAGTTTCCAGCGGGAAAAAGTAAGGCGGCAGTTATCCCTATGGTAAAAAATGTTTCAGATGAGGTAAGGCAATTGGCCTTTGATTTAAAGACCAAAAGAGGCGTAGGGGGGATGCAGACAAAGCTGGAGGCGGCATCCGTAGTGACAAATGCTGGAGAGGCCGTTATTATTGCCAACGGAAGGATGGATGGGGTATTGAAGAAGATCGTACAGGGTGAACATATCGGTACCCTGTTTCTTCCCAAAGAAGAAAAAATGACAAGCCGCAAACGGTGGATAGGATATACGATAAAGCCGAAAGGAAAGGTGTATATTGACGATGGTGCAATGCACGCCTTGACAGAGAAGGGTAAAAGCTTGCTTGCCTCAGGAATCGTATCGGTGGAAGGTACATTTACGAAAGGGGATATTATCACGATTTGCGGAAAGGGGAATGGTACAATTGTTGCCCGCGGCCTGACAAATTATTCTTCAGAAGAGATTGAAAAGATTAAAGGATGCAGTACCTCTCATATAGCTAAAACGCTGGGTTATAAGTTATACGATGAGGTTATTCACCGGGACAATATGGTAATTTTGTAAGGGCAAATCTATCACCACACGGGCGCAAAGGGCGTAAAGAAAGGTATTAAATATCAAAATCGTAATAATTTAGCTTTTCGAAAAATATCTTTCAACTGCTCGCTCCCAAACTTCTGTTTGGGAGTGTAATGGACGAGAAACTCAGTTTCTCTGCAATTGTGTTCCTAAACAGGAGTTTGGGAACAAGCAGTGGTGGTTTATTTAAAGGCATTTTTTCAAACGGCTAAAATGTTACCAAAAATCAAAATGCAAATGACAAATCCAGCATCCAGCATCCAGTGTCTAACATCCCGCATTCAACTAAAAAACATGTCCCTTCTTTATTGCATCTATCATTTCTTTTACCTTTTCCGTTTCGACAGGATCGTGGGTTAATCTCAGCGATTCATGTAAATAGTAGAGTGATTTTTTAATGTCCTTTTTGTATGTAAAATAGAGAATGCCCAAATCTCTATAAGCGGAATAATCAGTTGGATTATATTTTATGGCAAGATTTAATTCATGTATCGCCTCCACATAAAGACCCTTTCCGGCATAGGCGATACCAAGATTGTAATGCGCATCTCTGTGGTCTGGGTTTAATTGGGCTGCTTTTTGAAATTCAACAAGCGCCTTGTCTTGTATTCCCTTTTTTAAATATACTGCCCCCAGGTTGTTGTGGGCATCTGCATACGTATCATCAATTTTTAAAGCTTCCCGATATTCGGCGAGTGCCTTTTCAGAATCCCCAATCCGCTCATAGGTATTCCCAAGATTATTATGGGAAAGTGGGAAATAAGGATTGTTCGTAAGCGCCTGTTTGTATGCCTCAATAGCCATATCATATAAGCCTTGTTTGTGGTAGATCGTTCCGAGATTAGTATAGGCAAGCGTATTATCATTATGCCGTGTAATAGATGCCTTGTATGCTTCGATTGCCTTGTCAACCTGTCCGACTTTTTCATAGGCAACAGCAAGATTATAATGAATAAATGGATAGCTGTAAGGAAAGGTGAGTGATCTTTTATACAGGTGAATGGCATCTTCATAGCGCTGGTTTTTAAACCAGGTATTGCCTAAATTACTGCATGCACGCGCGCTGTTGGGTTCGCGCTTATAGGTATAAGACCATAACGTGGTATCATTGTGCCACACACCATTCCTGTAAATGACACCGATCTGCATACCGAGAAGAATTGTGCCAACTACGATAGGTAAGCCTTTTCTCTGTGATAGATAGTTTGCTGAGATACAGCCCGTAACACCGCAGAAACCCATAATGGGTATATATAAATATCTTTCTGCCATAATATTTCCAATGGGGATAATGCCAAGCACGGGTAATAGGGTGATGAAAAACCATAGATTAAAGAATGTTATAGGTTTATTATGCCTGTGAAACCGTATGATGATAATAAGCGCAGAGGCAATGAATAAAGAGGACAAGATGAATGAGAGGCTGAGATACCGAGAATAAGGTACACAATAATCTGCATTCAGATTGAGGGGTATGAATAAAAATTTTATATATGACGCAACAACCTTTGTCATGGCAACAACATTCGTTGGGGAAACGTTAATCGTTTTAAAGGTATTTTTAAATACAACGAACCTGATAAAAAGGTAAAAGCCGGCAACTACTATATAGCCGGCATAAAATGGTACACACCTGGCGACCCTTATTAATCTGGGTGAAGTGGGTAATGTCTTCATTGAATCCTGGCGAAAGTATAAAAGATCAAATAAAACGAGAAGAATGGGCAGTGTAATCGCCATCTCCTTAGAGAAGAGGGCCAGGCAATAAGAGGCACACGAGAGGAAGTAGGAAAAGATAAATCGTGTATTTGTTTGTTGTAAAGAAATTTCTTTTTTGGAGAACGGCACGCGCACTTTTATAAAGAATATAAATGCAAGAAGGAAGAAGATAGAAGCAAGGATGTCTTCCCTATAGCAAACAGCATTCACCGTTTCCGTAAGAATGGGATGGGATAAGAGAAATAAGGTGGCAAATAGGGAGACGGTATGGTTTTTACAGATATTTATTATGAGACAATAAAATAAACATACGTTGACGGTGTGCAATATGATATTGGTGAGGTGATAACCGAGTGGATTGAGTTGCCAGATGGCATAGTCGATAAAATATGTGAGCGTTACAACCGGGCGATAACTTAACTCCCCTGAAAGGAGTAAATAATCCGGCTGAAACAGTTTAGGTAAATTTCCCAGGGATTTAATGAAATAGTTCTCTGTAATGGTATATACATCATCATAAACAAAGGTATTGGACAAGGAGTTTATGTACAATAGGGCTGGGAAAAAAATAATAAAGGGTAGGATTTTCTTTAAATAGGTCTGTTTCATGGTCGTGTTTTTTTGTGGTTAATAG
>JAUPKS010000297.1 GCA_030837315.1 Planctomycetota bacterium | reverse complement strand
GTTTTCATGAGTGCAGGCACATTCATACCATAAACAGGTGTAGCAAAGATTACCCCATCGGCAGCATGCATTTTCTGCTCGATAACGGAGGCATCATCTTTATGCGGACAATGATTTTCTCCTTTCATAAAACAGACAAAGCAACCAGAGCACTGCGATAAATCCGCATCTTTGAGCATAAGATATTCGAATTCAACATTGCCCTTAGACTGCATGAACTTTTCGATTTTCTTCGCCGCTCGATATGTATTACCTTTTCGCGGACTTCCTATGATAACCAGGATTTTCATGACCTTGGACATATTCCTTCCATTTTTTACCAATAGTGCAAGTATAACCTGTAAATTTCACTATTGTTCAAATTTATCCTACAATTATTACTTTGTTAGTATTGCCGTAAGGTTTTCTTATCAGAAGTGATTTGTTTTCCAGTTTCTGTAACAACCTGCTTACCTTTACTTTTGAGAGACCTGATTCAAGTACAAGTTCGCTTTGTAATATCTGTTTTTTTTCGTAAACGATTAAATATATTTTTTTTTCATCTCCCTCAAGTAGGTCAGATGCGATTTTCCTTTTGTGTTCAGCTTTATTAAATGAGAGTTGTTCAGCTTCATAAAATGGAGAGTTATCAGCTTTATATGGAAACGATATTGCTTTTCCAAAGTCAAGTTCTAGTTCTCCGGGAGTTTCGATTTCTGCTGGAGCAGTATCGTTACTGTTCACTTTATTTGTAAAATCTTCTTCATGATAAAGTGAAAGCTGGTTTTCAATTGCTGTTTCTATAATTGTAGGAGTTGTTATATTTTGAACCATTCCTGTGCTTGTAGTGAGCATGGTTAGACTATAAGTTCCTATAGAAGCCAGAACGACCATGATAATTACTTTGTTCATCGTGAACATTGTAGGGACAGCAACGGCAAAAGGCTGTCCATCGATCAAAGAGACAGAAAGACTTGTTATCCCTTGAGAAAAGAGAAGCAAAGAGAGGGAAAACAATGATGCTGCAAGAATTATTGCATATGCAAGTTCTTTCTTATTCACTGTAATTCCCCGAAGAACTAATAGTCATAACTGCTCCGCTGTTCTGGAGAGACGAGTTATCTTTATCAACTAAAACTACAGAGATTGCGGAAGTATTTCCTTCTACGTTAAAAATGTGTTCGCCATTATTTTCGCGTTTACTGTTATTCAACAATTCTCTGAAATAAGAAACCGTTTCATTGTCACCGTTTAGTATCTTTTCCAGCTCATCATACGAGATCGTTACCGAATTATGTGGTGTTGAAGAGTATACAATGTAGGGACCATCCGTAACAACCGAGGTATCTAGCTCATAGAACGGATATACAGCATTCCAATCAAAATCTATACTATTTTCATTTATAGAATCATTAAAAGAATCTACTGTTTTGGAACCTATCAATGTTACTTGCTCATCACCAAATAAAATACTGTCAGGATATGTGCGATTAACCTCTGACAATATATTTTTCACTTCATTGGTGATAAGATATTGTGGAATAACAATTCCAGTAGAATTTGCTTCTACAATAACAGAGGTAGTTTTTTCCTCCGGAATGTTCTTACTACCCGCATAGCCAAGTACAATAGCAATTATACATATTACCAGCAAAAAGACTACTGCACTAGTTTTATACGTTTTCATAACGAAATCATCTCTCAGGTGAATTTAGTATTATAATATTTAATAAGTATTTGGGATTTATATTTTTTATATTATCAAAGAAGTCTGAATTTGCAGAACAAAATACGATATAGTTACTAAATAAAATATATATGCATATGTGTGCATATATTTAGTAGATAATCATTTTTTTCCTTAGACATATATCATTAATTTACGAAATTCTAATGATTCCAGAACCTTCAATAACATTCATCTTTGTTTTAACTCATCTTATATCCTGTCTCATAAAAACCACATATGTTGCTATAAGCGAAACTATTGCCCACACAAACATTGTGATAATGTTGCTTATCTTTCCCGATAGAATTTCGAACATGTTGATTTCACTCTGTGGAGAATCGGATCCCGTCATGCTATTTACAAAATCATTTCCTAAAATAGCACTGGCAATCTGCTCATAATTTTGAGTAGGCGATATAAAAGATTCTATCATATTTTGAATCTTCCAATTTTTTTGGTATTTCTCAAATGGGCTTTCTCCATCATCTTTGCTTATATTTGTCTCACCATTATCACTAACTACGATACTAACGGAATCAGTGGAAGATATTTTCCCACCATAAAACACCGTATCATCTATTGGAACCATTGCATCTGCAACTATACCTGAAAAGGAAGTTATTATCATTGTACTTAATATCCAAAACATGAATGAGTTAAGTATGGAACTCGTCCCGCTTTTAGACACTGTTGAAAAGAAGATACTTATCCCTAAAAAAGTAATCAGATACAGTGTTGATATTACCATAAACAGTATTATAGCAACAAGGTCAGATCCTGTTAAGTTCATCCCCATGACTAGAGCGCAGGCGATTGAAAGTATGGATGTGACCGCAAGTGTTAATATCAATACTCCAATCTTCCCAAGGAATTTACCGTTGACGACATCTTCCCGATACAGAGGATAGGACAAAAGCAATTTCAAGTTACCTCTTTCTTTCTCTCCTGAAACTGTGTTATACCCGAGGATTATTGCCAGTATTGCCCCTATTAATCCTATATTTGTCACCATTTCCTGAAATACTACCGCTGTTAGTTTTGGCTCGGGAAAATCAGTGAAAACGCTATTTTTGTCCGGATTCTGATTTTCAACCTGAAATTTCTGATATTGGTCAAGTTGCTTGTCATAATTATTGATACCTGTAACAGAAGATACTAGCATTAGCACTAAAAATATTCCAAATATTATAAGGAATGTTTTACTTCTTATACTATCAAAAAACTCCTTTTTTGCAATTACTGCGACTTTATTGTTTTTCATTTAAGCCACCTGGTAATATTTTTCAAAAATATCGTATAAATTTTCTTTCTCGTACTCAAGAGTTAGAACAGGCACGTGATTTTCATTCAGTATAGAGACAAGAGATTCCCTAATGTCTGTTTCAGATGTGATTTTAAATACATCATCTTGTTGAAAAAATGAGATATCTTTTATTGACTTGAGAATTGATGCTGTCTTTTCAACGTCTTTTGTCTTAAGGAGTATACTATTGCTCTTTTCTTGTTTGCAAAGATTCTCAAGTGTGTTATATGCCACTAATTTCCCTTGC
>JAUPKS010000296.1 GCA_030837315.1 Planctomycetota bacterium | reverse complement strand
GCATATGGCAACGTCACATTGGTTAGGGCGCGGGTTGACGTACATGCCACGGCGCCGGGAATATTAGTCACGCAGTAATGGATAATATCATATTCCTTGTAAACAGGATTGCTATGGGTTGTCGGTTTGCTGGTTTCCACGCACCCTCCCTGGTCTATGGCCACATCAATAATCACCGCTCCCGGCTTCATCGTTTGAACCATTTCCCTTGTTACAATACAAGGCGCTCGTGCCCCTTCAATCAGCACGGCACCAATGAGTAGATCGGCATTCCGGATATTCTCCCTGATGTTTTGTGCGTTAGACATGAGCGTAATTACATTTTTTGGCATGATATCATCCAAATATCGCAATCGATTTATATTGATATCAAGGATGGCGACTCGCGCCCCAAGCCCTGCAGCGACCTTGGCAGCATTGGCGCCTACAACACCGCCACCTATGATGACCACTTCGGCGGGAGCTACGCCTGGCACTCCACCAAGAAGTATTCCACGTCCAAGCATGGGCTTTTCCAGATATTTTGCACCTTCCTGTATAGACATCCGTCCTGCAACCTCGCTCATGGGTGTCAGGATCGGGTGTTGCCCATATTTATCCCGGATCGTTTCGTAAGCAATGGCTATTCCTCCCGCCTTTAATACGGCGTCTGTTAATATTTTGGAGGCAGCAAAGTGGAAAAACGTAAAGACGATTTGGTCCTCTCTCAGAAAGGTGTATTCTTCCGGTAATGGTTCTTTAACCTTCATCACGAGTTGTGCCCTGTCATAAATTTCTCTCGGATCATCGACAAGATTGGCTCCTGCCCTTTTATATTCCTGGTCATAGACGCCGCTTCCTAAACCAGCGCCCTTTTCTACAAGCACAGCATGTCCACGCTTCAGCATCTCCTCTACGCCGACCGGTATAAGAGACACCCGATATTCGTCCGTTTTGATTTCTTTAGGTATGCCAATAATCATCTGGGTTTTCTCTTCAAAAAGGTTGTATAGTCTGATAAAATCATTTTTAATTTTAACCACAAATGAAAAGAAAATATTTACTGAAATTCGTATCCAATGGTGTCACATAATTCCCTTGTGGCTTATCTGTCAACAGTAGTCTACATCGACGGCAATACTTGTCAAGTTTTTTATATTATGTAATTAATACGTGTACGGTTACTTCAGCCAGTGATGAGAAATCACGTCAATACATCAAAAAGGTGCGGCGAAAAAATCCAGGAGCAACCGTTGTTGTGACCGGGTGTTATGCAGAAGCGGATGCAGAAACCCTTGAAAAAATGGAAGGGGTAGACTATGTGATTACCAAGACAGAAGAGGCACGTAGAGATACTTGTGAAAGCACAAAGAGGTCACAAAACGAATAAATTATATGGTTACTCTGAACGCTATATCAAGGTTTTATTTGACGGCCCGGATATGGTTAAAAATACGGTTGTTTCTGTACAAATAGACGAACTTATCCATTCGCTTGCAACAGGGACTTTACAATAAATGGAAAATTTAAAATATTTTATACAACACATTAAACACATAACAAATAAATCCTCCATCACGGTTATTTTCGTTCTGTGTGTCTTTTACAGCCATTCTTCTTTCGGCCTCCCTGCCGACGATGTCATACCATTGGTGGATAGTGACTATTATCCACAGGTGCATCAGGCACTGATTACTGCAAAAAAATCCATCATGTGCGTAATGTATATGGCCGACATCGATCCTAAGTATAGCCGGGGTTGGGAATATAATTTGGTCAATGACCTTATAAGTGCCCATCGGCGTGGGCTAGAAGTAACTGTTATCTTTGATCAAAATATCATGTTTTGGGAAACAGGGAAAAAGGGGGAAAAACTGGAACGGAAAAGCGACAATGCATACGAACTGCTTAGAAAAAACGGTGTTACGGTATATTATGATAGTGACGACCGAGTTACCCATAGTAAGATAGTGATCGTAGATGGCTATATTACCATTTTAGGCAGTACGAACTGGACATATAGCGCACTCAAGAAAAATCATGAGGCATCGGTCTTAATAAAATCGCACAGTGTGGCAGAGGTATTTCTTGAGCGGCTTAAGACAATTTCAAAATATCAGCCAAAATAATGGACAAAATAAATTAACTATGGAGGAAGAATCAGGAAGAACCGGTATTACTTACCAATTTTGTATATGATTCGGCAAACGATAGTTATGTATGTCCGGAAGAGAAGCGGTTGACGTACTGGAAGATCAGAACAAAAAAGACCGATAGCCGCCAATGGAACCATAAGGGTTACAAGGGGGACAGTATGTGGGACATGTGAAAAGCGGCCGCATTGTACCAAGTCAAAGGCGAGAGAGTTATTACTAGATATTCGTAAACCTCTTTTGCAAAATATACCTCTTTTTTTCTGCCCTGTGAATTTGTATTCTCGGACAGCCTGTAAAGGTATGACCCCATGACCCCTCGTTCGGACACTAATTAATTGACAAACTGTTATTTAAACGTATAATAAGTGCAAAATTAATTGTAAAAAAATAAGACATATGGTAGGGGGGGGGTATATAGAGATGCAACATCCTCTGCAGTATGGTAAAGTCGGAATTTATTACATTTTGTTCTGAATAAGTATAGAAGAAAAAAGAGATTCCCTTCATCGTAAAAATTGCAAATGAGCAATAATATTGGATTATTCAAAAAAACTTTTTACAGGGAGGATGCATAATGGCAGGAAGAGTGCTTGTAGCAAAAGATATTATGACTAAAACTCTTATCGCAGCAAAAAAGGAGGCAACCGGTAGGCATCTGGCCGAAAAGATGCTATCCGGATTATTTAGCGGGATGCCTGTGGTTGATGAAAATAACAGATTGATTGGTGTTGTTAGCGAATTTGATCTTATAAAGGCTATGGATTGTGGAAAGCCTCTAGATCAGGTAACGGCTGATGAGATCATGACAAAGAAACCCATCTCTGTATCAGAGGATACACGTGTGGAAGATATCATTCATATTATGACAAAACAGAATGTTATGCGGGTTCCTGTCGTAAAAAATGATATACCGATTGGGATAGTATCGAGGTGTGATATTTTGAAATGTGTATATGGTGTTTTAAAGCCGGAATTTATAAAGATCAGCAGCGAACGTGGGGCAGTCGAATTTTTTACAGAAATTCCATCTTCGGAAAAGGAGACTCAGGCATAAAGTATAACGTGATATGTATCTGAAAATAAAATAACAGGGATAATGGCAGCGTAGGGGAGAATTGCGAACATTACTTTATGAAAAATCATGCGGTAAATTTTTTCTTGAGTCATTTTGATTTTATTTTGAAATAGCCATCAGCAAGCTTTTTGTTTTTGATAATGTACTCAGTGAGGATAATTCAAGAATGAAAAGAAGCCCTTTTTTTCTCTTTTGTTTGATTGCTTGAATGTCCCCTTCAGAGCCAGAGAAGAAATACTGGAGTTTCTGGTAGTCGGTATGAGTTTCCTTAGTCATTGCTTCTCGTGCTTAATTGCATAAATTAGCGATAGTATTTTTCGGCAGAGAACCTTGTATTTCCTTATATTCGAGGGAATATCAGATATTATGTATTATTACAATTAAGCACCAGAGAGTTTCTTTTGTAGTCTTGAACAAAGCATAGATTAATAAGGGTAAACTGCCGTTTGCCTAACTTTAAGGCGATCACAGAGGTTTAATCATTTTGCAACGTTCCCGACGATAATCTCAGTTGACCAATCTTTTGTTTGAGACGTTTTTCCTTCTTCGTAAAATGCTTGCCCAATGTCATAAATTGAGTTATCGAATTTAAAAGGAATTTTAAACCCTTCCTCATTAATATCCGTAACGACTATCTTGCAAATAGTCCCAAAAGCTCCAAATGCAAGAGCGTAGTTGGTATCCGTTTTATCAGGAGACGTCAGACTATACCAGCCGTCAGTTTCTTTGTTTAACGTCCAATTCTGGCAAAGCCCTCCGTCGTATGATGACGTAAGCACCACGTTGTAAGGTTTATCGGTGCCTATCCAAAAACGAAATTTATTAACGTATCTTGGCGTATGTTCACACCACATAAATATTTCAGCCTGATGATATTTGATTACGGAAGGAGAGGAAAACCGAACTACACCTTCAATAGTTTTCCTGAAAATTGAAGATGGGTCGATTTCTTCGTGTAATAATGGTGTGCCGGTAACGCCCTTATATGTAATCTCAATTTCCACGACAAAGCGGTCATCATCTGGCTTTTTTGGGGTAATATACTTTATCTTATACTGACCTTTTATGTCTTTGATTATTTGCTTAAACCTCTCACGTAAGACGTTTATATTCTCTGAATGAACGTACGTGCCTCCTGTTTCGAGAGCAATGGTTTCCAACACTTTTTCCTCCTTGCCAGACCCTATCCCTAGGGCGTATATGTGAACGTCCCTTTCTTTCGCTAAAGCAATAACGTCATCCGGTGTGTTAAAACTGCTATTATCAAATCCGTCTGACAAAAATGCGAGCGTCTTGAAAACATTGGGGTCAGGCTTTTCGGGAAATTGTTTTAAACCCTTGTGCACGGCATCCCAGCAGCTTGAAAAATCGCGGTAAATCTTGCCGTAGCTAAAATTGTCAATAGCCTCTTTTGCCGCATTTTTATAAGTAGTAAACGCGTGTAAAAGCGCTGGCGGCTCATCTGGACGATGGAATTCTACCACCCCAACCTGATGTGTTTCGTTAAGGCTGTCAATTAAATCTTTAGCGCTCAATGTCATCTTATCAATGTCTTCGTTCGTCTCATACATTGACGCTGAAAAATCTAACACAATCATTGCTTGTAACTGGAAATCATCCTGCGTATAGAGAAGCGCATGGCTTTCCAAATAATCAATCTCGCTCTTATTTTCCCAAATTTTTATGTTTTTCCAGTCAACCTGATCAGAATCAAATAAAATAGCGTGATTATTCTGATCTCTTAAAGAAAATATAAATTGAACGGTGCTGGGGAACTGGTGGTCTGTTGTCTGATTTAACACCTTAATTCCACGAAGTGGCTGGATAATCTTTATTGGGCTGATCACGTCAAATAATTTAGGATTATTCGCATCCTCAATCCTAATAGCGTAGTCATTGCCCTCTCTGATAAAATCATCCACTTCCCAGCTAAATGAGCCTTGAGCGGCCTCTTCTTTCTTGAAATTATAATTTTCTGCAATCGTTCCGATGTTTACCCCATTCGAATAGAGAAAAATATTTACACTTTTACTAACTCCGGCAGTCGCCGTCCATTCTACAGCCTTTTTATCGCCAACAAAAACTGACGTTCCCGTCGATGGAGATATAAGAGTCAATTTCTCCTCATCTTTTTGCACTAATATTCGGACAACACCATTTTCTGCATTACTTAAAATCTTTAGTTCTTCCATAGAACTGCCATAAGGAAGGATATCCCTATTAACTTTCATGTTGATTTTTGCATCTTCTTCTAATACAGAGCCTGAGGTGGGTTTGACTATAAGCCAGTTTGGGAGGCCTCTGTTATCAATCTCAAACTCTAAATGTTTAACGCCTGGCCTGAAAAATCCCGCAGCCTTTGCCACATTTTTAATGGTAAACTCCATTTCCGTCGCTTTATTTCCAAAATTCAAATTTGTTGGAGATATTTCAAGGATTGGCAGGGCATTCCTGCGCAATAGAAGAATGATCAATATCGTCATAAATATTAGGATAAGAGAAATTATGACAATTTTTCTCTTCTTCTTCTTTTCTGGAACATAACCAACCTTTTTGCTCTGGTCTGTTTCCTTATTCACATTTTTATCGGTATTTTCAGGTGAATCTTCATCTTTAAATGACATTTTTTTCAGGCTCCTAATTTCTTGTATCGTTTGCCAAAAAAAACCATTCGGGTGGAATAAGCGTGAAATATTATATATTTATTTCAACTATAAAACAACTTTTTATCCGTTAAAGAGTTGTTGGAATGGAAAATTTAAATATATACGCCATTAATTAGACATAGATTTAGGAGTGTCTATAATGAGCTTTTTAGATTATTATTGCTTATTATTTCCAACGGTCAATTACAAAAAATAAAACGCTTCATGAGCAATCTTCACTAAGAAGATGGCGGATTTTAGCTCCACCATCTCCTCACAATCCATTTTCTTCCTTCTTCCATCAAGAAGAGAACCGGAGTAAAGGCGAACAGGAATCCCCATTCCTTTAATCCTATTGGAGCAAGGCCGAATATTCTTTGTAAAAATGGGGTGTAAATAAGGGTCGAAATAATTATCAGCTCCGAAACTATTCCCAATAAAACCAGCTTGTTCTTAAAGAAACCAACTTTAAAGACCGATTCTCTTTCGGTCCTGCATGCGAAGACGTTTCCGATCTGGGTTGCCACGATCCCTGCAAGGGACATTGTTGTAGCGGTAAGATAAATAACCCCCGAATCCGGCATTACCATCCCTGGCACCCAACCATGCTGGAAGTAAATAAAGAAGAACCCTGCCATGCAGGCAACTGCCTCTATGGGACCCAGGAAGCAGTAAGCCCTGAGGAGCAGAGGTACGTCCAAAAGCCTTTTATTCTTTGGCCTTGGAGGTTTATCCATTACCCCATGTTCTGGCGGTTCGGCTCCAAGCCCAAGGGCTGGGGCCATATCAGTTCCGAGATCAACAGCCAATATCTGCATCACCGTTAATGGAAGCGGTATTTTAAACAAGACAAAGGTAATGAATGGAACTATCTCTGGAATGTTGCTGGCAAATATATAGGTCGCAAATTTCTTTATATTTGCATAGACCGCCCTGCCTTCTTCTATAGCTGCCACGATGGAAGCGAAATTGTCATCGGTCAGGATCATGGCCGCTGCTTCTTTGGTCACGTCCGACCCTCTTACCCCCATAGCAACACCGATGTCGGCCTTTTTGAGGGCGGGGGCATCGTTTACTCCGTCACCTGTCACCGCAACGATCTCGCCCATATCTTTAAACGCTGTAACTACCCGCATCTTATGTTCGGGCGATACCCTGGCAAAAATCACCTCTTCTTCTTTTAATAATTTCCTGAGGCTCTCGTCATCCATTTCAGAGAGTTCCCTACCCGTAACAACTTTTGGATTTTCAGTTTTTGTTAATTTTATCTTTTTTGCTATCGAAAGGGCTGTAAGGCCGTAGTCTCCGGTAATCATAGCCACCCTTATGCCGGCATTGTGACACGCCTTTATGGCCTTTGGCACCTCAGGCCTGGGCGGATCCATCATTCCTACCAGACCTAAAAATATAAGATCCTTTTCTGTATTTTCTACGGTAAAATTTTCTGAAAAATCCAGGGGTCTGTATGCAACGCCTAACACTCTCAAGCCGTCCCGTGCCATCGAATCATTCTTCGATAAGATTATATTCCGCATAGAATCGGTTAAGGATTCACCTTTCCCTTTGTTAAGTATTTGGGTACAGAGTTCCAGCACTTCCCTGGGTGCGCCCTTCACATAAGCATGAGATTGCCCATCGATCAGATTGATAGACGTCATTCTTTTTCTCACAGCCTCGAAGGGAAGCTGACCAATCCTTGGCAAGGCATCCCGTCTCTCTTCAATATCCAGACCACCTTTGGTTGCCATGACAAGCATGGCCGCTTCGGTAGGATCTCCAATGATACTCCATCTATCCGTATCCGTTTTTGGAGGAATGAGACCCGCATTATTGCAAAGTACACACGCATCAAAAAGGGTGTCCATTCCGTTTTCCATCATTTCCTCTCTGGAAATGCCCATCCCTCTGAAATAGAAATTTCCTGTATGTTCGTACCTTGCGCCGCTAACATGTATGATCTTTCCGTTAACAAATATCCTCGTCACGCTAATCTCGTTTGTCGTAAGGGTGCCCGTCTTGTCCGTACAGATCACCGTAGTACATCCGAGGGTCTCTACTGATGAAAGCTTCTTTATGATGGCATTTCTTCTGGCCATCCTTTGAACAGCCATGGCTAAGGATAGAGATACCAAAGGAAGCAGTCCTTCCGGGACATTGGCAACGATAATACCGATGGCAAATATAAATGCGGCAGGCACACTGAGCTTTCCTGTATAAGTACCAATGAAAAAGAAGCCAACACCCATTGCTACTGAAAGAACGGTAACGATCTTTGAAACCTTTTCTATCTCACGCTGGAGAGGGCTTTTTTCTTCCCTGACTTCCTGAGTAAGATAAGCTATCCGGCCGATTTCAGTCTGCATTCCTGTGGCAATTACCGCTGCCCTGCCGGTCCCCGACGTCACTGCTGCCCCGGCAAACACCAAATTGGGAAGTTCAGTCCACAGAAACTCCTTTCCGTCCGATACCGCCTCAGATGTCTTATATATTGGCTGAGATTCACCGCTAAGGGCTGAATTGTCAACCCTCATATTAAAGGCCTCTATCAGCCTGGCATCTGCCGAGATATTGTCACCCTCTCCCAGGATGATGATATCGCCAGGGACGAGCTCCTCGGCAGAAATCTCTCTTTCCTTACCATCCCTTAAAATTATAGCCTTCCGGGGCAGTAATTTTTTTAGAGCCTCCAGTGCCCTTTCTGCCTTGTATTCCTGTAAAAAACTAAAAATGGCATTCACAAGTACCACCGCGAATATAGCCCACCCAAACGCAGGCATATCGGCCACAAAGGCAAGGGCTCCTCCGACCCACAGGAGAATGGCAAGGAGATTGTATAGATTTTCCATGAATCTCAAAATGAGGGGCTTTCCCTTTAGCTCCCTGAGAACGTTCCGGCCATACCTCTCAAGCCTCCTTTTTGCCTCATCTTCGGATAGTCCTGAAGAGGTTGTTTCAAGTTCCTTGTATATTTCATCTATTGTGTGCGGAAAGAAGACCTCCTTTCCACCCTTTTCATGATTGAGGAGAAGGCTTAAGACAATCTGGGGTGTCTTTGCCTTTTGGAGAGAATAATAAAGGGCGTTGTCTGTAAAGACCGCCGTTGCCTTCGAAAGGATCTGTAAGTGGAGTGTTGTTTCCTTTACGGGGGTTAAAAAGAGAAAGAACAGATAGACAGGGCGTCCATCCTTTGCCTTGAAATCGATGCCCCGTTGTGAGATGGCGAGCAAGGCAACCGGTTCTTTAAGTCCTTCGATACTTGCATGCGGAAAAGCAACTCCATGGCCAATGCCCGTTGTATCAATTATTTCGTGTTCCAAAAGGGCCTTCAAAGCCGTGCCGGGGTCTCTGATCCTTCCGGCCTTACGAAGGATATCCACCATCTCTTTCAATGCACTGTTCTTGTCCCTTGCCCTGAGGTTTGTGATGACGACCCTATTGTCCAGGAGGCCAGAAAGCTTCATGGCATTTTTCTTTGGAAAGGTGACTGAAAACTTTTACTATACCCGGATAGGCATTATAACAACAGGAATTCCTTTATTATACAACCTTCTTTGCACGGCAAAAACCG
>JAUPKS010000295.1 GCA_030837315.1 Planctomycetota bacterium | reverse complement strand
TACCAGCGTTTGATCGGGATGCGTTTCGATAGTCTTTGGCTTGCGCGCTGCTGTTCCCGTGCCTGCATCTCCGGTTACAATTTCAGTAACCTTTACATTCAGGGTTACATTGAGGTCTTCAGCCACAAATTGAATTTTGGCGGGGTTCTTCTTTGTCGGACTGTTGCCCGTTACGATGAAGACCGCATTGCCACTTGCGTCCGTTAACAATGCAGTGGATGAAAGCGCTATCTTATTGCCACCCTCCTGGACACGTGCATCGACCGCGACATCTACCGCGGGACTATCATTCCTGCATTTTGTCTTTACTGTAACAGTGCCACTCTTCCCTTGTTCAAGCATCAAGACTTGTTCGGGATTTATCTTTATGCTTCCAAGCACACAAGGTGCTGTCTGTACACGTACCTCTAATTTAGCCTGCAGGTCTCCTGCAGTAAATTGAACCTCTGCCGGTTCCTCATCGGTATTTTTGTTACCACTCACCGTAAAAATAACTTTTCCATTTTCGTCGGTTACTGCGCTCGCAGGAGAAAGAGCTATCTTTTTTCCCCCTTTCAGGACAGCAGCCCCGACCGTAACACCTGTGGCTGGTTCATTTCCCTTGCATGTTACCTTTGCCGTGACATTGACATCTTTTCCCTTTTCAATTAATAACTTTTGATCGGGGTTTGTTACAATAGTCTTTGGTTTGCATACTGCTGTCCCCGTGCCTGCATCTCCAGTTACAATTTCAGCAACCCTCACATTCAGGGTTGCGTTGAAGTCCTCTGCGGTAAATTGAATTTTGGCGGGATTCTTCTTTGTCAGACTGTTGCCCGTTACGATGAAGACCGCATTGCCACTTTCGTCCGTTAATAATGCAGTGGATGAAAGCGCTACCTTATCACCACCCTCCTGGATACGCGCATCGACCTTTACATCTACAGCCGGACTATCATTGTTGCATTTTGTCTTTACCGTGACAGTGCCACTCTTCCCTTGTTCAAGCATCAAGACTTGTTCGGGATTTATTTTCATGCTTCCAAGCACACATGGTACCGTCTGAACACCTACCGCTAATTTAGTCCGCAGGTCTCCAGCAGTAAATTGAACCTCTGCCGGTTCCTCATCAGTCTTTTTCTTGCCGCTCACCGTAAAAATAACGTTCCCGCTTTCGTCGGTTACTGCGCTTGCAGGAGAAAGAGCTATCTTTTTTCCCCCTTTCAGGACAGCAGCCTCGACCGTAACACCTGCGGCTGGTTCATTTCCCTTGCATGTTACCTTTACCGTGACATTGACATCTTTTCCTTTTTCAATTACCAATGTTTGTTGGGGGTGTGTTACGATAGACTTGGGTTTGCACGCTGTCGTTTCTGTGCCTGCTGTATCTTGTGCGACAGTGCTAAGCGGTTTGACAATAATAATAAAATTGACCAGTATAAGGATTGTTAAATAAGATGAATACTTACACGTGAACCACTGCATGCATGCTCCTCCTCTTAAACTATAGGTCTTTTGTAATAAAGTGTATGGATTAGGAATCATTAGAGTAGTAAATATTGCCAGCATAAAATACAATGTCACAAATATATAACAACATGAGCTGTTTTGTCAAGAATTGATGTTGTGGTAAGAGAGGGGGGTTATGGACAGGAGACCATACTTTTTAAACATCATAGGTAAATCCTTTCATGGCGGCGTTATTGGGCCATGGAGGGGCAATTCATGAATTGCCCCTCCATTTTATCACAAAGAATTTGTAACTGCCCCGAAGAAGACAGGGGCGTCCGATGGGGGGATGTTCATAGTTTCATCCCTATTTCTCAGATTTTTCCAGGTGACCTCCGAAACCGAAGCGCATGGCGGATAACACCTTTCGCGCAAAGTCATCCTCGCCCCGGGAACCGAACCTCTGATAGAGGGCTGCACTCAGCACAGGGGCTGGCGATCCTTCTTCAATGGCCGCGGTGATAGTCCATCGCCCCTCACCCGAATCCGCTACGCTCCCCGCAAAGTTGGACAGATCAGGATTTTTGGTAAACTCCGTGGCGCAGAGATCGAGAAGCCACGAAGCGATCACGCTTCCCCGTCGCCACAGTTCCGTAATATCGGCCAGATTAAAATCATACTGATAATGTTCAGGGTTCCGCAGGGGTGTTGTTTCGGCATCAATGACGTGGTCTTTCTTTCCCACATTGGCATGCTGCAGGATGTTGAGTCCTTCGGCGTAAGCAGCCATGAGGCCGTATTCAATTCCGTTGTGAACCATTTTGACGAAATGGCCTCCGCCGGCAGGCCCGCAGTGAAGATATCCCTCCTCTGCCGTTCCGCCGACTTTTTCCCGCCCTGGTGTTTTGGGAATCGAGCCCAGTCCTGGGGCGAGGGCCTTGAAAATCGGATCCAGATACTGAACCGACTCTTTTGGCCCGCCAATCATGAGACAATACCCACGCTCCAATCCCCAGACACCTCCGCTTGTTCCGCAGTCCACGTAATGGATTCCCTTCGGAGCGAGTTCTTTGGCCCGCCGGATGTCGTCGATGTAGTAAGAATTGCCGCCATCGATGATGATATCCCCTTTTTGTACACAGATCACTACTTCCTTCAGCGTCTTATCGACCGCTGCCGCGGGCACCATCAGCCAAACCACCCGTGGCGGCTTGAGCCTGGCCACAAGCTCCTCAATCGAGGATGCCGCGAGAGCCCCGGTCTCCTTCGCAAAAGTCTCTCTCGTCTTTGCCGTGGCAGAATAAACAACAACCTCATGGCCTGCGCGCATCAATCGCCGCACCATGTTCCCACCCATCCTTCCAAGGCCGATCATTCCGAGTTGCATATTGATTCTCCTTTCCTTAATTAGTTCCTGGTTGATATTTCGCTATTCATCGTCCTTCGCTACGAGCTTTGCTCCGTCCTCTTTGACCAACCGTTTGAGTTCACCGCTGGCGATGAGGCTGCGGCGGATGTGATCCAGCCAGCCAGCCAGACTGGCCATATTCACGCAATGTTTTCAATGGGTTTTTCGTCGGTTTTCCTTTCTCCTCTTCAGAGGCGTTTTGATGCGGTTCCTTGACGGTGTAGCAATCCTCGATGGCCGGACCGCCCAGCATGAGCATGTTTCTGTGGTCGTGCTCCACGCCCTGGTGTGCCGAGTACGTGTCATGGCACAGGCCGGCGCGGATACCGCGGATTTTATTGGCCGCCACAGATGCACCCACGCCGCTACCGCAAATCACGATGCCTCGCTCGGTTTCCTGGCCGAGAACCACTTTGCCAACGGCCTCGGCGAAATACGGATAATCTACAGGGGGGTGTTGTGCGTGCCCGGGTCGACTACCTCGTGGCCTGATTCAAGCAGCAGGGCGTGAACACATTTCTTTAATTCAAATCCCGCATGGTCTGAGCCGATAGCAATATTCATGTCTGTTTCAATCCACAACTTTCGATTTGTCGCTGCCCCCCGGATGCTTCGCTTTGCCTGCGTCCGGCAAGACATGAAGGGCGCAGTTGCGCAGCTGGTTATGCATTCAATCGTCACGTCGGCCGGACCGCCAGTGTGTGAGTGTCGAGGACACAGTGCCCCCTCCGTAAAGTCGTGGTTACACGCGAGCACCAGGTCTTTTTCAGGGCGGTCAGGGTCAGCAGCTATTCATCGACCGGGACGTAATGATTGGCAGGATAACACTACCTGTAAAATAAGAATGACTCACGGTATGACTTAAACCGTCCTTCTATAATTATGCAGTCTTCTGCTCTGATAGTTCCTTTTTAATCTCTTTTTCGAATGTAAACCAAATGAAAGGCATACGTAAATCACGAGTAAAATTTATGATTATTTTGTTCAAGACAGCACTCTCAGTCATGGGGAGAGTCAACTTTTCACAACTCAGCCGCTATAGTTCAGTTTTAATTTTAAGCATTCCTGTCTTTGTTTATCTATTTTTGGTACCACTTCCCGTTCTGATCTTGCAGCCATTCACCCTTCCTTGCTTTATTAATAATTTGTATTGCCCTGCGTTGTCCCACCTGCTCCAGGCTGACGCCCTCTTTTTTAGCAATGGCATGGTAAACCTCTTTTCTGTCCTGATTTTCAGCCTGAACAACGGCTTCTTTTTCGCGTTTTCCACCAACAAACTGTAAATACCCATTATTGTCTTCCCCGACTACACCCTTAGACTTTAACTCCACAATAAGGGGAAGACGCTTTTCCATATTTGCCTTTACTGCATTTATATCCGCGGCAAGCGATAAAGTGCCTGTAAAAAATCCTGCAATAAGCGTAATGATTAAAAAGGACGCGCACATTTTGGTTTTCATCTTTTTTTCCTTTATTAAAAGTGCTAAACGTTATAGATAATTGAGCTGGTTTATGGTATCACCCAACAAAAACTTCTTTTCCCCATTCCCCGTTTTTACAATTGAGTGGTTATTTTGACTGTGGCTCTGCTGCGCCGGGTGATTCTTCAGTTTTTCCTGTCTCTGCATTTTCATCACGGATACTTTTTGCTGCTTCATCTAATTTACCGAAAAAATCTTCTAGTTGACGGTCTACCCGAATATTTACATCTATAGTAATTTGCATCGGCTTTACGTCTACTTCCACTTTGTGCTCAGTCTTACATCCCTGGGAAAAAACAAAAAATACCATCCAGGAAACTACCAAGGCTTTTTTCATCGCTCTCTCCTTATTTTTTAATTAACCAACACAGTGAATTCACATACTATATCATGCATGCCTTTTTATGTGTATGAATTTTTCGTGAATTATTTATTTTGCATTAAGCCACTCAGACCGGAACCGTAAGAGATCATTTTATCAAGAGGAAGCTTAAAATTGATATTAAACCGTATTCCCTGAAAATGTGCCCGTGGCTGTTCTATTTTCACGAGACCCATCTCTTTACTAAAGCCAAAGGGCAATAAATCGGCAGGCCTTCCGTCCATCTGCATGCGGATCATAAGGTCATCACCCTCGCTTAATAATGAAAGTTTTGCCCAGTCATATTTAAAATTTTTCAGGGCTTCCTCGGCAATTTGCATTTGAATACTCTGCTGAACGCCCGATGCCCCTGGTACCAGTGTATCGGTGCGAAAATTAATAGTGCCGCCTTCTCCGGGTGTCGAATAAAGAAAACCATCAAGGACTTTTATTTTCCCATTCTTATAACGTATTGGAATACGTCCATTCACTGCACCTTCGCCTTCGGCACGTGCTAAATTAAACTGTTTTAATAGTGTTGATAGCTTGAGACGATCACAGTAACAAATAATATCTAATTCTCTTTTCGCAGGTTTTACCTGTAAGCCATGCGTGTATACATGTCCTCCGCACCAGGAAAAACTACTCTTTTTAATGAAAAGAGACGATAACGATTCTATCTGAAACTCCATCTCTCCTTCGTTCATTTCAATATCCCCCCAGGCAAATCGTTTAAATTTTAAGACCTGCTCAGGATCGCTCCGGAATTTATATAAATCAGGTATACTCAAGTCCAGGTCAAGCCCTTCAAGAATCATCTTTTTTTCAGGGGCTTCTATGGTAGCGTTATGCATTGCTACAAGACCACTACTTGTTATCGTATTACCAATTGATGTGCAATTACCGTTAATATCCAGATTGCCTTCAAAAAATGTGTCTGCCAATTGGGGAGAGAATTTCCCAAGGTCTATTTTTATAGCATTCCCGGACTCAGAGGCTTTGAAATCAACTTTCGAAACAAAACTACCTTCGTTACTTATTCCCGCCATTCCCGAGAAATTAACCCGGAAATCAGGGAGGAAATCCGTGTGCTGGCCTGAAAAGAGGATATTTAGCCCGTCCTGATAAGGAATTGCAGACATTCTCCCTACATCCATGTCTGCATATTTTATTTCACCTATCGTACAATATCTTTCTGGCTCATTTACGAATTTGATTTTATCCAATTCCATTGCTGGATATGGCCATTGAAACGGGATTTTGGCGTGTATTTTTCCTGCATACAGACTACCCATGTTGCATTCAGCATCGGTTACCTTCGCAAAAGCCATTGTCGCAGGAATCTGTGCACTACCAATGGACGAATTGCCGTATATCAGGAGATTTGGAATATTGATATGCATATCATCTGAATCATAGTGTATATGAGACATGTTCATTGCAAAGCGGGTAATACCATGTGCCCCCTTTCCTTTCCCGTAGACGGAAATAACCTTTGGATGCAAAGAAACCTTTTCTGTCTGTCCATAAAATTGGAGCGGTGAACCTGAACCGGTCGAATTCAAAGAAAAATACCACTGAGATCCTCTTTTCTTACCTTTAAACAGAAAGGGCAAGGATGCGGAGTTGGCAAGTTTTAACCAGAAATGAGAATTGCTGTTTGTTAATTCTTTATTAATGTTTGCAAATATTTTCCCCTTCATATCCATGTATTCCGGAGAGATGCGCAGATTACAATCGGTATTTTCTCCCATGGATAGTTCTATGGGAACGGGTGACACCATACAAAAGCGGGAGAATTTTATGTGAATATTGTCCTGTTTTTTCCTGACTTCTATCGTTAATGGGACATTACCAGGGGAATTCTGCACGTGCAATCCATTATATTCAATATTCATATCCGCAAGGTCAAGCTTTATACCAAAGTCATTTGTTGTAAAATCATATCTTGCGTTCATATCTATTGTGGATGTAATGTTAAATCCGGGCAGGAGATTTGTCAGATTTGGATATAGCCATACGTGTAGTTCATAACCAGCAGGGTGTCCGTTTCCCTCCATGACAAAAGGTTTCGCTTTCATGCTTAACGGAATTCTAAAATCCTCATCTCCTGACTTTAAAATAATGGTGGTGTTCCGCAATGCAAACTCTCCAAAACTTACGGGCAGTGTTCGCTGCAGGGAATTGTCCGTTTTTTTTTGCTCTGCATCCGAAGAACCTTTGAAAAGTTTCGTGAAATCCATTCCGGGGATAATAATCGTGCCGTTTTTATATTCCGCCCTTATTTCAATCCCGCTCATGATGATTTTATGAATATGTCTTTTTATCAGACCAGGTAACGAATAATCGACCCTGATAGAGTCGCATGACAAAGAGAGACTTTCAGGTTCTCCCCACTGAAGAGAGGACAGATCGAGTCGGCTGAGGCTGAATTTACGAACTTCACAGGTAGATGTGCTAAATCCCAAATCTTTCGCAATACGAGGGAAAAGTATCTTTGTTAAAAATAACGGAACAGAAAAATATATACCGCATGCTAGAGTAAAAATGATGAGTGCAACGAAGAGAAAGCGAAATACTATCTTCTTATTCCGATCCATAGGAACAATTCCTTTATCAGAGATTTATCATAATCAGCTGTAAAATAATATAAAGCCATATAAACACAAATACAAGCATACAATGATAAATTTTCCTTGATAGCCCTTTAAGCACTGTTAGAATAAAGAAAAGAAAAACAATATGTTTAGGGTTTATCCCGTTAGGAAGCGCATAAAGAACGTTGTTTTAGTAAAGGACGAGAACTATGGAAGTTGCTTATTTTATTCTTAGTGTCGTATTGCTGATTGTCGTTGGCTTTGTGTTCTATGGGAAGTATCTTTTTAAACGTAAAAAGGATAGTGAAAAAGGACCATGATAATGAAAAATATCCGGTCTTTTCCATGGCTTTCTCGCCAAACGGTAATATTCCTTATCCTGCTGTTTGCCTTCTTTTCCCCCGGAGGAATACCCCTGGTATCAGCACAGAAAAAAAGAATGCCTGCCCCTGAATTAACGGGTGGCACTGCCTGGCTCAATGTATCAAAACCTCTGACGCTGGCTGATTTAAAGGGTAAGGTGGTACTCCTTGATTTTTGGACATATTGCTGTATTAACTGCATGCATATCATTCCAGACCTCAAAAGGTTAGAGGCAAAATATCCGGATGAATTGGTGATTATTGGGGTACATTCTGCAAAATTTGAGAATGAACGGGATGCAGATAATATCCGGCAGGCCATCCTCCGGTATGAGATTGAACACCCCGTGGTTAACGACAGCAATTTTGCTGTCTGGCAGGCGTATGATGCCAGGGCATGGCCCACGCTCGTACTGATCGATCCGGAGGGTTATATCGTGGGATCAGACACAGGCGAGGGCCATTATGAGACCCTGGACAAACTCATTGGCCAATTGATCTCTGATTATCGTTCTAAAAATCTCATCAATGAAACCCCCATACCACTTTCTTTAGAAAAATACAAACTCGGTCCCAGCCCCCTTTCTTTTCCTGGTAAGGTCCTGGCAGATGGGGCATCGAATCGGCTGTTCATTGCGGATTCCAATCACCATCGGATTATCATAACGAATTTGGAAGGCGATGTCCTGGATACCGTCGGTAATGGTGAAGCATGCAAGAATGATGGGGCATTTACAGAAGCGAACTTTCATCATCCACAAGGAATGGCCATTGATGGTGACCACGTATATGTGGCGGATACGGAAAATCATCTCATTCGTAAATTGGATTTGAAG
>JAUPKS010000294.1 GCA_030837315.1 Planctomycetota bacterium | reverse complement strand
TGTAAACCACTATCCCAGGAAATTTGGGAAATCAAAGTACGGGATATATAACAGGGCATTCAGGGCATTTATAGATTTGTTGGTTGTTCGGTGGATGAAAAAAAGGAAACTTAATTATGAGGTAGAAAATGGAAAATCTTATAACACATATTAATTTCTGGGTTGTGCTTGGTTTTATTGGACAAATTCTGTTTGGCTCCAGATTTTTTATACAATGGATTATCTCGGAAAAGCACGGCGAAAGCATTATTCCAGGGGTATTCTGGTATTTAAGCATGGCGGGCAGCGTCATATTATTTACCTATGCAACTTACAAGCGAGATCCGGTATTTATCATAGGACAAAGCTCAGGGATTTTTATTTATACGCGCAATATTATGTTAATTTATAAAAAGAAAAGGCTACTGACCACGGCAACTGGCGAAGGGATCAATCCCCTAAAGACTGCTGTTGAATAAATTTGCATTTAGTGTTTGAACGGAAAAATCATCTGTGGGTTATAGAGAACTGTGCTCAGGCACAAGGAGCGAAATACAAAGGCAAGATGGTTAGTTCGATTGGTGTAGCAAGCGGCTTTTCATTTTTCTTTCGAAAAATCTGAGGGTATTCTTTTATGTCAAAGGACGAAATATTTAAAGAAAATATGACAACGATAGCAGACTTTAATTTTGGAGAGAAAGTCGTTGCGGTATTTGACGACATGCTGGACCGGTCCGTTCCGTTTTACCGGGAAACCCAAAGAATGATCATGGAAATGGCATTAGATTTTGCCGTTGAAGGAACGAATATTTATGATCTTGGATGTTCCACGGGCACGACCCTGCTCAATTTAGGTCAAAATATTCCCGGTAAAGTAAAATTCATAGGCGTCGATTACTCGCAGGACATGCTTGCCAGGTGCAGACAAAAACTCAGTGCGCACCATTTTTCCCGGGAACATGAACTGATCTGCGCCGATTTGAATCAAGGGGTAAATATCGAGAATGCCTCGGTCGTGGTCATGATTCTTACGCTTCAATTCATCAGGCCGTTAAGAAGAGACCCACTAATCGGCAGTATCCTGAGGGGACTGAATGAAAACGGATGTCTAATTCTTGTTGAAAAAACCTTGGGGGAAGACTCTGTTTTTAACCGGCTCTTCATAAAGTACTACTATGACTTTAAGAAACGAAATGGGTACAGCGAATTAGAAATCGCACAGAAACGAGAGGCGCTCGAAAACGTATTGATCCCTTACAAATTATTGGAAAACAGGGAACTCCTGCTTAAGGAAGGCTTCCGATATTGTGATGTATTTTTCAAGTGGTACAACTTCTGTGGAATGGTGGCCGTAAAATGATGATCAAAATAGGCAGCTTCTTTTTCCGATACCGGAATACCCTTTTCCCCCTGGTTTTTACCTTGCTTTTTTTCGAGGGGACATGGCCGATGTTTGACAACCATCTCGTTGAGATGTGGGAAATAGTCGTTGGCACTATCATAGCACTGAGTGGACAGACATTGCGGGCACTGACCATTGGACTTGCCTATATCAAGCGCGGTGGTAAAAAAAAGAAGGTGTATGCGAAAACCCTTGTTCAGGAAGGGATTTTTGCCCATTGCAGGAACCCCCTCTATTTAGGAAATCTTTTGATCCTTCTTGGGGTTGGAATTGCCGGAAATTCACTCTTGTTTGTTTTGTTTGGAATCCCGTTTCTAATCTTTGCTTATTTAGCGATCATATCTGCCGAGGAGAACTATCTGGGAAAAAAGTTTGGACAGGAGTTCGAGGATTACTGCAGACGAGTCAACCGCATCATCCCTAATTTTTCGGGGATAGGAAATACCATGAAAGGTATGGAATTCAAATGGAACCGATTGGTTGTCAAAGAATATGCCACCCCCTTTGTATGGGTAACGGGATTGACGTTTTTGATCATGAAGGATACATACCTGGATCGCGGCTATGAGGCCAGCAAGTATACCTTGTGGTCCATGTCACTGTTTATCCTGGTTGTTACCTGCGCATTCTTTGTTGCCTGGTATCTGAAAATAAATAAATTTTTGCGATCGAAATAAGAATACAAGACCACGCACGTTCCACGTCATCTCTTGCGTGTTGCCATCAAAACGGCAAACCCTTAGTTTTTGTAATAGAATCACTTAAAAAATGGAAACCAAACTGAATCGGCATCCTGCGGAAAGGCTGACAAAAAAGGACATTCCCTTTCTCTTCGGCTTAATCTCACTGGGTCTTGTCCTGCTCCTGTTTTATACATGGGCTATGCCGCTCATTGATCCTGATGAACCTCGTTATGCCTCTACAGCGAGCGATATGGTGCTTAACAACAATTGGATTGTACCGCACTTTAATGGCGCTCCGCGTATTAACAAACCGCCGCTCTTTTATTGGGCCATTGCCATATCCTATAAAATTTTTGGGATAAACGAATTCGGTGCACGATTACCCTCAGCCCTGGCAGCCATAGGCACGGTATTGATTACCTATCTGTGGGGGAAAAGGATTGAAGACCGTAAAAATGGATTTTGGGCTGGCATAATGCTGATGGCCAGCCCACTGTTCTTTTTTATTTCTCGATTATGTATTACAGATATGCTACTGACCTTTTTTGTCTGCGCCAGCCTTTACCTTTTCTTCATCGAATATACGGAAGCTAATAAAAACAACCACAGAAGATTATTTCTATCCTTTCTCTTGAGTATGGTCTTTCTGGTAAAAGGGCCGGTAGGTCTCTTGTTGTTTATCCTGATTGCCATATGTTTCCTCTTGTGGATACGCGACTTTCAATACATCAGGAGGCTTTGGTATCTGCCAGGATTCCTGATTTTTCTTGGTATTATTTGTGCGTGGGGTATTCCCTTCTGGTTATCCCTGGGCACAAAACAAATCTTTGCATTACTTTCGCAGGAGATGTCAGGCCGATTTGTCAGCGGCTATGCCCACCCACAACCTTTTTATTATTATTTACCGGTATTTTTCATGGGATTTTTCCCCTGGTCGCTGTTTGTAGGTATTCCTTTTATACATACCCTAAAACAAAGGAGAAGTATGCCGGCAGAAGAAAAAAGACTGGTCTATTTTTTCTGTTCCTGGTTCATACTTACTGTAATCTTTTTTTCCCTGTCTCACTCGAAATTAATGACCTATATCCTGCCCATTTCCCCTGCCATTGCATTGCTAACCAAGTCGCTTTCGCGATGGGAAACGGAAGGCACCTTGGGGAAAAGGTACGTAAGGATATTGTGGCTTGCGCTGTTCGTATCAGCAACGATTCCCCTGGCGCTAATTTTTGCCATGCTAAAATGGGCACCAGCGGTGCGTGGTTTATCCACAATTCATATGGTCATTCCCATTATTATTCTTTTAATTGGGGCATTGGTATCACTCTATATCTTCTTCATGAGCAGACGTTTTCTCCAAGTAATAAAGGTCTTTTGTTTCACCAATTGTTTAGTTCTTGGTATCACCATGGCTTATTCAGTGAAATGCTTAGGAGTCTTTCGGTCCACAAAGGATATTGTGGAACACTGTCTTTCAGATAAGAAGGATTATATGCTTTTCAGTTACGGAAGAACTGATCCAAGTCTTGTCTTTTACAGTGGGAAAAATGTGCTGGAAATAGAGGCAGATACCAGATTAGAAAAACTTATTTCTGATCAAGAATGTTCTCTTTATATCGTAATGAGTATACATGATTATCAGAAAAAGCAGGAATGGCTTCATAAAGAGAAGTTGCATGCCGTATGTCAGAATAATACGCATGTTCTACTAGAAAAAGACTTGTAATTTCACTCTTTTTTGTTTAATGTAACTCTTTAAAATGCAATTTCCTATCATCCATCGCGGTTAATAGTCGTGTTGGTTTCGATCAGAATCCCTCCGGCAAAAATCGCGGGCGAGGCCCTTGGCCGCAGCGAAACGTGAGACAGTGAAGCCGTCACTGATGCTCTGAGTATAGTTTATTGAAATCCGAATTATGAATATTGAACAGAACAGATTTGCTGAAAGATACGAGCGGCTCGATATAGCGATACTCGTCCTGGCCTGCGTGCTCGTATTCTTTGCCCTCGGCGACCGCGCGCTTTGGGGTTCTGAGGGCCGGTGGGCCGAGATAACGAGAGAAATGATGCTCACTGGCGACTATTTCCACCCGACCATCAACGGCGAGCCATATTTCGACAAGCCGTTGGTCACCTACTGGTTTATTGCCGCAATAGCCCTCATTACCGGCACGCTGAACGAGCTTGTAGTCCGCCTGCCGAGCGCGATTACCGGAATAGCGGCGGTATGGGCAACCCTCAGGCTTGGCCGGCGGCTGTGGTCGCCTGCGGTCGGCCGCATTGCCGCGATGATATTGCTGACTAGCTACGGCCTCATATCCCAGTCACGCATGGCTGCAGCCGACACAGAAAATCTCGCAACCGTGATGCTGGCGATACTCTGGTACTGGTCGAGGCGCGACAAACTCCACTTCACCACGTTCATGGTACTCTATCTAATCGTCTTTATCGGTTCGCTCTGCAAAGGCCCGGTTGCTGCGGTTGTAACTGCTATAGGTATCTTACCCGACGCTATAGGCGACAAGAGATGGAAGGCCTTCCTCCGTCCCGCGTCGCTCTTTGCTCTTGCCATAGGCCTTGCGATTTACTTCGCGCCCTTCATCTGGTCGTCAAAGACTAACCCGTCATCTTACACT
>JAUPKS010000293.1 GCA_030837315.1 Planctomycetota bacterium | reverse complement strand
TAAGCCATCTGATTTTGAAGAACGGCAAGGTCGTTGAGAATGTGTTAGAACAAGGTAAAGTAACTGACTCAGAAATAGGTTTGGGTGGTCGATTGATTGATGCAGGGGGTGTTAGCACGATGGAGAGGCCAAATTGGTTTCTGGCTAATCGAACCGCCTTTGGTGTAAGGGATGATGGAAACCTTGTATTCGCAATGGGGCATCATGTCAGCACTAAAGACCTTGCCAGAGCCTTAGCGCTTGCAGGGTGCAAACGGGCCATTCACGGTGACGCAAATATTCATAATGTTGTATGCAATTTCTATTTCAGGGATGAAAACGATAAAGTTGTAAAACGAGATAAACTCTCTCCGAACCAACTTGATTACACATTGAAACGATATGATACGGGATACGCTAAAGATTTCTTCGTCTTTTACGAGAAATAGGGCTCTCTAAAGGATCTTTTATTCATATGTTTGGGGCGAATTACATAATTAAAGTTTAGGGCTTTTATAGAATACTAGCACCGAAATTACCAGATCGAGTTTTTATCATTTTTTATCTGGGAGTGAAAAGACAATTATATGAGAAAAGGGCTCATCATATTTCTATTAGGGCTGAATTTAGTTTTGGCGTTTGATTATTCCACGTGTCGATCCGACCAGATTAGAGAGCCTGCATCTATTGCTCAAACACCTCGGAATTCGGTGATCGGCGATGCGACTCCATTTTGGATCGTGGTCAACATGTTTACAGGCAGGACATCAAGACAGGCGGTAAAGGTCCACGAAACCTTGAAGCGTCTTGGCGCTGGCGACAGCGGAATAGTGTTGCCATACGCGGAGATTACGATTGAAAATATGAAAAAACTACGTCCTGCGTTTCTTGTCTTGAGCCCCAATGGCATACCATGGTGCAATTACAGGGGAAAGAATGGGGAGAATCTTGCCAATTTCTTTAAGGACTTACCCGTCATTATAGAAGACATGGGTATACCGGTATTAGGGATTTGCGGAGGTCACCAGGCTCTCGCTCTGGCTTTTGGTGGCAAGGTAGGGCCAATACGTGGCGGAGAGAATGACTGCTTTCCATACGGACATAATCCCACCGAAAAAGGCCGCCGCGACATTCATATCCTTCATAAAGATCCACTTTTTTCAGGTGTGGGCAAATCCTTGAATCTTGTTCAAAGCCACTATGACGAGGTTAAGAGACTACCCAAAGGTTTTATTACCCTAGGGGTAAATGAACTTTGTCCGTATCAAATTATTCGACATCCTGACAGGCCCGCATACGGTGTTCAGGCGCATACGGAATTTTTTGAGAATTCAAGGCCGGATGGAGGCATACTTCTGAGAAATTTTCTTGAAATTGCCAGAACTCATAACCGTACAGCCAGGTATGTCGACAAAACAATGAGCATTGTCGCGCAAATTCAAGTGATAGGACTTGGGAACTTTAAAAAGACAATTTGGTAATAGAAATAACAGTTGTCCTATCGTGAATGATAAGAAACCAACGCTTTCTTCGTGGGAAACGTCTGAAACGTCAATTTTCGAACTGCCCTGTTCAGGTTCAGTAGTTAATACATTATTAGGACAATTGCCTCAGACGCGACCAATAAAGTGTGGTTTGATGAAGGTATAAAACAATGGACTATGAAAAAGTTGCCGGAGAAATGGTGGAGATTACATGTAAGCCATTGGTTAATTTCTACAGATTAGTCACCATATTATTTGGAATGGCGCTTCTCCTCGTTGTAGTTCCTCTCTTTTTGTTATTAGCCAGTAGTGGAATCGAAGAATACTTTTTGACCCATCGATTCAGGGTTTTGCACATGATGCTTGGTCTCTTTAGCCTTGTTCTAGGGTTTTACACAGTAATTTGGACCGTCATATTACAGCGACAAACTGTGCATCGCACATTAGATCCTGTTGCATCTACTCAAAAATTTACGATCCAGGGTTTAAAGTTTAGATGCGGGAACCCTTTGTTACTTGGATCTATTATTTATTGTTTTGGAGTAGGAACTATTCTAGGTTCTATCACCACGGGTTTAACTATGTTTTGTCTAAGCCTTATCTTAGGTACTTGCTACGTGAAATTTATTGAGAAAAGAGACTTATATATAAGGCTTGGACAAAAACATCAAGAATGCAGTCAGAAAGCGCCATTTTTGATTCTAAGATTCTAGTCAGCTAAATGTGTCTAGAAATAAGTAGAATCTAGTGTTTTTTCTTCGCGCACATATGAAGAATCAGACTCTCCTTTTATAATCGGCTTTCCTACAAGCACGTGGGTATCCACGGTTATGCGGTCCTCAGAATTCATGAATTCCTCCTATATTGATTAAGGGAGCCTCTTGAATTAATCCAGGACGCAGGGTTCGGCAAAACCTCAGCCATTAAGCGGGACATTCTATTTGCTGCCTACAGCAGTCTAAATAAATCTTGCTTTGACAACTGGAACTTGTAAATTGTAGTTCGTATTCTCTAACACAACGTCATTTATGACAGGAGTAGACATGAGAAGGCTTCTCTTAACGTTTGTATTGTTGGGCATTTGCTACCCTGGCACATGCTTTTCAGAGTGTAGGGTTCAACCAAACGGGACCTTAGCCTTCACATGCGCGAATGTTCTCGAAGTCTTTCTACACGGTGGCGACTTGACGGACGAATTAGGAGAGTTGTCATCGAGGGGTATGGTTAAAGGAGTGGCAGGGAGGCAAAAAGTGA
>JAUPKS010000292.1 GCA_030837315.1 Planctomycetota bacterium | reverse complement strand
TGGAGAAGTTTTAAGCTGAATTTCCCGGCCACATTACATTTTTCAATCAGACGGGCCCAGGTGTTGGAAGAACCGACACCTTCCACGATCAAATTGTTTTCCTTAAGCCGACCCACCATATCAAAATTCATATACGTAATAACATGTTTTAATGGAATTGTAGGATGATCGACAAAATACGAAGAGCCAAGGCATCCCAGTTCTTCCCCGGACCAGAGCGCAAAGATAATTCCCCGTCTCAATAGGTGTTGGTTCCTTTTGCGTTCTTCCGCAAGGGAAGAAGCTAATTCCAGCACGATGGAAACTCCTGAAGCATTATCATCAGCCCCATTGTGTATCTGTCCCTCTTCACCCTTGTGCGCCAGCGAGTCGACTCCGCCATGACCAATGTGGTCATAATGAGCGCCAACGATAATATACTCAGCGCCTTCCATTCCTTCACCAGCTGGTAAAAAACCGAGGATATTGCGGTCCGTTTCTTTTACCTGTTCAACTGCAGTAGCAATTTTTACCCGTACGTTTGGCAAATCAAAACTACCCTCGATCTGCGGATTTTCTTCGTCCAATCCTGATTGAATGGCTACAAGATCCTTGCCAGAGCCAGCAAAGAGCGCTTCGGCTACTTTACCATGGATGGAGGCAACGGTAATCCCCGAATTGGCAGATGCCTTATCACTGGAAAGTGGCATTAATTCCCCGGCACCGGGAGATTCCGGGCCAATAACCACCAAAAAGGCCTTTGCCCCGCGTTCCCGTGCCAGCATTGCCTTATAACGTAATCCTGCGTATCGGGTAAGTTCCAGATGCCTTTTCATGTCCACCTTTTCCGGAACATGATGGAGCGCCAGGACAATTTTATCTTTTACATCAACACCAGCGTACGAATCATAGCCCTTACCTTCATTTCCAGGGACAGACAACCCATAGCCGGCAAAAACTACCTGCCCCTCCACCTCGCCATTCGCCGTAAATGCCAGAGGCAGAAAGTCCTTATCTACCTCAAATTCTATTGTCTGCTTACCGTTATCACCTTTCGTAATGTGAAGCTTATTTTGGCCCTGGATTAATTTTGATCCGGAGATAAAAGGAAATTCCTGAAAGTAGCTTTCTTTATCACCCATGGGTTTTAACCCGATTCTCTTAAAATAATCTGCAATGTATTGGGCGGCTATTTGGGTACCCCTGGAGCCAGTCATCCGACCCTCCAGCTCATCGGAGGCTATATATTGCACCTCGGCACGAAGGTCAGCAGCCGTAATTTCAGGTGAGAATGAATGTACTATATCTTTACTCTCAGCAGCATTCTTTTGGATGGATTTGTTAGCGGGACCTTGCTTGCCGGTTTCTGAAATGGGAGGTGGTTGAATTGTCTGAGACGCAGTTCTCACGCCTGAGCGTTTTAATGCCTCACGGGCTGCTTCGTGATCCCATGCGGCCATAAATAATTGAGAGTCTCCGTCTGGTGTTCTGCCGGAAGTCCAGGCAAGCTGTTTGCCATCGGGTGAAAATACCGGCAAACCATCAAACCGCTCTGTAAAAGTTATCCGGACGGGTTCTTTTTCCCCGCGGGTATCGACAATGAACAACTCGCAATTCGTGAATCCATATTTATTTGAGTGAAAGACGACGTACTCACCCGATGGATGATAATAGGGAGCCCATGACATTGACCCGAAATCGGTCAGTCTGCACACATCTGATCCATCAAGCCTCATGGTATAGACATCGGCCAGCATACCATTCTCGTTGAAATGCCGCCAGATAATCCTTTCTCCATCAGGACTGAAAAAGGGACCGCCGTCATAACCGTCCCAGGTGGTTAATCGTTTTTGATCAGAACCATCGGCGTTCATGATATAGATCTCACCAAAATAACCAGGATTGGTTTCCAAACGTTTCTGCTCTTCCGGTGTAAGTTTTTCAACCGGGTAGGCATTTCGCAGAGAACAAAAAACAATCTTACTCCCATCGGGAGAATAGGCGCCTTCCGCATCATAACCAGGGGCGCTTGTTAAACGCCTTAATGCGGTTCCATCGCGTTTAGCTGAGAAGATGTCGTAATTTGTGTCGTAATCCCACGTAAAACGGCGTTTTTTTCCGGATGCACGGAACTCAATTTCTGCCTGCTGCTTTGTTTTGGCATCGGAGTCCAGGTGGGTTGATGCAAAGAGTACCTCGTCAGAATTTGGTCTGAAAAATGAACACGTGGTTTTGCCCATTCCCGGAGAAATCCGATGAGTATCCCCAGTCTCTAAACTCATCATATAAATCTGGTAGAAAGGGTTTTCGGCGTCGCGTTCGCTTTGAAAAATTAAAAATTTTCCGTCCGGAGAAAAATATCCCTCCCCCGCACTTTTTCCCTGGAGAGTTAATTGATGAATATTCGTTAATAAGAGCTCTTCGCCTTTTTCATTCCCGTTGCCATGTACCACCCCCCTATCAAAGCACATCACCTGGATGATCACGAAAAAGATAACCGTTGAAATTGTTTTCTGCATAAAAAATAGTCCCCTCCCCTACTGGCCTTCAGTTGTAAGCTAAACCAGGCAGGTAAATAAAGCCAAGATAATAGTATTATCTATGATAAAAGAATATTTGATTATTTGTATGTGTGTATATTAACATTTTTGAATAATAATAAACCGTATATCAGCTGTCAACACATAACTCTTCCTTATACCATGGTATTAAGCATCTGTGTAATTTCTCAATTGACAGAAAACGTGAGGAATGCTATAAAATGCTGACATTAGAAACACAAATCACGTATTAATTGAATCAATTAACGCATTATAAAGGAGGTTGAATGAAGACGTTTAAACATATTATTTTGACATCTGTTTTCGTATTCCTTCCATTTATTCCATCATCTTCTTTATTTGCTGGCGGTGATGATCATATCGCTTCAGACCATTGGGATTACGAAGGCGAACTGGGGCCTGATCATTGGGACAAGCTAATACTAGAAAAATGGCACTGCAAAATTGGAGATATGCAATCACCTATCGGTATCTCTGTGACTGAAAAGACCAAACTGAACGACATCATCTTTCATTACTACCCAACCCCTTTAAAAATCATAAATAACGGTCATACCATTCAGGTCAACTATGAAAGGGGAAGCTCAATAACCATCGGTCACAAGAAATACGAACTCATACAGTTTCACTTTCATACGCCGAGTGAACATGTAATACACAAAAAACGGTACCCTATGGAAGCGCATTTAGTACATAAGGGTGAGCATGGACAAATAGCAGTTGTCGCCATACTCATGAACGAAGGCAAAGAAAATGCATTTATAAAAACCCTGTGGAGTAATTTTCCAAAAGAAGTCGGTAAAGAGCATATTGTCTCTGATATAAGGATATGTGCAAGTCAGCTTCTTCCAAAGAACACCACGGCATATTATACCTATCCTGGTTCGCTTACCACCCCACCATGCACGGAAAATGTGAATTGGTTTATCTTAAAGACGCCATTTGAGGTATCGAAAGCAGGGTTGCACAAATTCACTTCATTATTCAAATATGATGCAAGGCCGATTCAGCCTGTTCATGGGCGAGTTGTCAAAGAAAACCACTAATTAGACCTTTTTGCATTCTATAAACATTTCACCCCTAAAGGGTTATTTTTCAACCGCTCGCTCTCAAACTCCTGTTTGGGAGTGTAATGGACGAGAAACTCAGTTTCTCTGCAATGGTGTTCTCAAACGGATGCTTCAACAAGTTCAGCACATGGTTTGGGAACAAGCAGTGGTGGTTTATTTGAAGGCAATTTTTCAAATGGCTAAACTAAAACTTGACCTGCACGACATCTGCAAAAAAGGACATTTAATCGAAAGCGAACTCAATCGGATTATCTTTGAAGCCGTCGAGAAAAAGATTGCTTTAGTGGAAATCATTCCTGGGAAAGGGAGCGGACAGTTAAAAAAGACCGTCTTACGTTTTCTTAACCGTTCTAACATCAAAAAGCTTTATCATCGTATCGATAAAGACAGTGAAAATTTTGGAAGGATTTTTGTGCGTTTCAGGCATTAGCAGGAATTATTATATGGATTGTTTTAGAAAGTATATTCACGATTGCTCGCGTAGCAAAAATGACTGTTGAGTTCGTTTTGCAGGTCACGATAGAGAGAACTTTTTAGTAATACACACTTTTATTTCCATTTTAAATTTCCCAACGATAAAACGAAAGCGAACCATTCTCAAGTACCCATTTCTTCACAACAATGGTCTGGACATAGATATCTTCCTTGAGCGATAAGGTATCTTTAGGGCTTTTTTTCTCCATCTCTGCCTCAAACTGGTCGATGAATTTTTTGACGGTATCTTTTTTCAGATACAGACCCCTCTCGGCCTCAACAAAATCATCCCGCTTAACAACCTTCAGGTTTATCAGGCGGATAATAAATCGGTCAATCCTTGCCCTGAACAGCTCTTCAATATCACACACAAGGGATTCGTAGTTATCCTGCGGGCTGTGCAAAAAACCCAGGTAAGGATTCAGGCCAACCGTCCTCACCGTGGCGTTGATACGGGAGAAGAGGAGGGTGTGCCTTGAAGTATGGGATACCTGAGTGGTTGAAAATACCATTTCTGCGGGCTTAATCCACGTAGAAAAGTTTGTACCTATGCACATACAATGGAGCAATCCGTATGGACAGAAAGACAGGGTATCATCGTGAGGTGAGGAGCCTGTCCTGAGCCTTCGAAGGAACGGAGTGACGAGGTACAAATGACCTTTTGGGGTGTATGAGTATGGCATGTTATTCGTGCCAACTTCCCTTTCTCAGTGAAGCACTGACAATGTCCTTTGTGGGACAAACATTACGCCTTTCTTTTGATTTTCCATGCCTGACTATTTTACTTCCTCTCTTGCTCCCCTCAAAATAGGTGTTGGTTAGATCATATAATATCATCGTCTCTTTGAGAGAAAATATCTCACGCTCCCTATCTGACAACTCCTGCTCTATCGCTGCATGATTCTCCCACAACAATACCGCCGTGCGACGCAACGCATTATCATACAGTTTGACCTCAGCGCCTAAGAGCTCTCCCACCCCACTTGTCTCTGAAAGCCATCGCACGGTTTCTCGCTCGCTGCCCGGATGCACCATTCTTCCCGCGATGAGGAACCCTTCACACATGAGTTGCAATTGGGCAGAACCATTCCACATTACCTGATGTCCAGAAGGCGGATCGCCGGAGCGGCC